>JAFUPS010000026.1 GCA_017481085.1 Clostridia bacterium
GCATATCGTCTGGGGATTGTTACGTGTGGAGGACAGCATTGCGGCGGTTATCCTTCATTCCCTCGGGCTGCAAGCCGCTGAATGGGAAAAAGCCGTTGGCGAGCTGGAGGGCAAAGGCTCTCCCACTACGCTGACCGTAGCGAATTTCTCGCCGCGTGCACGCGCGGTGATGGATGAGGCAAAAAACAACGCGATCCTCCGCACCGGCGGTCACATTGCCGGGACGGAGGATTTGCTTACGGCGCTGGCAGAGGATCCGGCCTGCGTAGGGATGCGATTGCTGGCGATCAAAAAGATCACCGCGCAGGTGTTGATGTCAAAGCTGGCGGCCACACCGCCGGGTGGTCGCGCTCCTCAGCAGGAGCGCGCCAAGCCTACGCTGCTCGAACAATTTGGGCGTGATCTGACGGCCCGTGCCAAAGAGGGTGCACTGGATCCGGTGATCGGCAGAGAAACAGAGATCGAACGGACGGTGCAGATCTTGTGTCGCCGCACCAAGAATAACCCTTGCCTTATCGGTGAGCCCGGAGTGGGGAAAACGGCCATTGCCGAAGGTCTGGCTCAGCGTATCGCCGCCGACAAAGTCCCCGAAATACTGCAGGGCAAGCGACTGGTCGCTTTGGATCTGACCGGCATGGTTGCCGGCACCAAATACCGTGGCGATTTCGAGGAACGGGTAAAAAACGTGCTGTCCGAAGCGGTACGCGCCGGCAACGTCATTCTGTTCGTGGATGAGATGCATACGCTTATCGGTGCCGGTGCGGCAGATGGGGCGGTGGATGCCGCCAACATTTTAAAACCGGCGTTGGCGCGTGGTGAACTGCAGATGATGGGTGCCACCACCTTGACGGAATATCGCAAGCACGTGGAAAAGGATGCCGCGTTGGAGCGCCGTTTTCAATCGGTGGTGATCGAGCAACCGACACCCGAGACCGCGCTGGATATTTTGCGTGGTCTGCGCTCACGGTATGAGCAATATCACCGTGTGATTTTGCCGGAGGAATCGTTGCAGGCGGCGGTATCGTTATCGGTACGGTACGTGGCCGACCGATTTCTGCCGGATAAGGCGGTGGATGTGATGGACGAAGCCGCCGCCGGTGTTAAGCTGCGTTTGCAATCGGAAACCTCGCGCCGGCAGTTGGAGGAGGAAACCCGTGCTGCATTGGATGCGCAGGATTTCGAGCGTGCCGCCGGATTGCGTGACCGCTTGAATCAATGGCAACAAGCTGAGTGGCCCACCGTCACGCCGGAGGATATGGCGGCGGTGGTATCCGCGTGGACCGGTATTCCGGTCTGTCGTTTGACCGAGACCGAAAGCGACCGCTTGTTGCGGCTGGAAAACGTACTGCACCGGCGATTGGTGGGGCAAGAGCAGGCAGTGGCCACCGTTTCGCGTGCGGTGCGCCGCGGTCGTGCGGGGCTCAAAGAGCCGGAACGCCCGGTGGGTTCATTTCTGTTTTTAGGCCCGAGTGGCGTGGGCAAGACCGAGCTGACCAAAGCGTTGGCCGAGGTGCTGTTCGGGGATGAAAACAGCCTCATTCGGCTGGATATGTCGGAATATATGGAAAAGCACACGGTGTCAAAACTCATCGGCTCGCCACCCGGCTACGTCGGCTATGATGAGGCCGGTCAGCTAACCGAAAAGATCCGCCGCCGACCATATACGGTGGTGCTGTTTGATGAGATCGAAAAGGCCCATCCGGAGGTGTGCAACCTGCTGTTGCAGTTGCTGGATGACGGTGTTCTCACCGATGCACAGGGGCGCACGGTCAGCTTCCGCAACGCGGTGATCGTGATGACCTCTAACGCCGGTGCAGAGCGGCTGGTCGCACCGAAATCGCTTGGCTTTTCCTCCGAGGAGGATCGCTCTGCGACGGCACGGGAAGAGGTGTTGACCGAACTGAAAAAGCGTTTTCGTCCCGAGCTTCTGGGCCGTGTAGACGAGGTCGTGCTGTTTGAGCCGCTGACGACCGAGCAGATTGGCGAAATCGCCCGGCGTATGCTGCAACGGTTGCAAGCGCGGTTGCAGGACAAATCGCTCACGCTGGACGTGTCGGACACCGCGGTGACCGCATTGGCACGCGAAGGCTTTGACGCGCAATATGGTGCTCGGCCGCTTCGTCGGGCTATTCGCACGCATGTGGAGGATCCGCTGGCCGAACGTCTGATTGCCGGGGAGTATACCGCCGGTGATACGGTGTGTGTGGACGTATTGGAGGATGCGTTTACGTTTTCTAAAAAAATCGCGCAGGCCGCCGGTTGACAACCGGCGGCTTTTTGCGGTATCATAGAGATACAAAAATAAGAGAAAAAGTGAGGTGATCCCATGAAAGACCGCGTGATCCTGCACGCCGATTGCAACGGCTTTTTTGCGTCGGTAGAGCAGGTGTTCCGCCCCGAGCTGTGCGACCTACCGATGGCGGTATGCGGCGATCCGGAAAACCGGCATGGGATCATTCTTGCCAAGAATGAAAAGGCGAAGGTCTATGGTATCCAGACCGCCGAAACGGTGTGGCAGGCCAAGCGCAAATGTCCCGATCTGGTGCTGGTGCCGCCGCACATGGACGAATACCGCCGCTTTTCCCGTCGTATCAACGCCATTTATGCCGATTATACCGATATGGTCGAGCCGTTCAGCATTGACGAATCGTGGTTGGACGTCACCGGCAGTCAGCAACTGTTTGGCGACGGAAAGACCATTGCGGATACCATCCGCCGCCGTGTGCGTGAGGAAATCGGCGTGACGGTGTCCATCGGTGTGTCGTTTAATAAGATCTTCGCTAAGCTCGGCAGCGATTACAAAAAGCCGGATGCTACCACTGTGTTTCTGCGCGAGGACGTAGAGGAACAGATATGGCCGTTGCCGGTAACCGATCTGTTGTTTGTGGGTAGATCGGCGGCGGCTACGCTGGAGCGTGCGCGCATTCGCACCATTGGCGATCTGGCGCAGGCCGACCGTGAGTTGCTGGTCAAGCTGCTTGGCAAAATGGGGGACACTCTGTGCGATTACGCCCGTGGACTGGACGATAGTCCGGTGGCAAAGATCGGGGAGGAGCGCGAGGTCAAGTCGGTCGGTAACGGCATGACCTTCCGCCGCGATCTGGTTACCGAGGACGATATCCGCTTGGGGCTGCACGGCTTATGCGACAGCGTGGCGCAGCGTCTGCGCCGCAGCGGTCTGCGCGGCTGGACGGTGCAGGTGACCATTAAGGATGCCAATCTGAAGAGCATCACCCGTCAGACCACGCTACCGCACGCCACCGATCTGTCGGCGGAGATCTGGCAGACGGCGGTGGAGCTGACGCTGGCCAACCGTCCGGCGGCTATTCGTATGCTGACGGTGACGGTCTCCGGTCTCACGGACGAGCAAGGCGGCGAGCAGGTGTCGTTGTTTGACGAGGACGAGCTGCCCGATCTGGACCGTCAGCGCCGTTTGGAGCATACGCTGGATACCCTGCGTGACCGCTACGGATGGAGTGCGGTACGTCCCGGCGCAACCATTAAAAACGACATCGGCGTAGACGATGAAGCGCCGAAAGGGGCAACCGGCGAACCCTGAAAGAAAATTTGGAAAAAAGCCAAAAAAGGACTTGACAAAACGGCCAACTATCGGTATAATAGCAATGCTGTCAAAAAAGATGGCCCGGTAGTTCAGTTGGTTAGAACGCTAGCCTGTCACGCTAGAGGTCGACGGTTCGAGCCCGTTCCGGGTCGCCATATTTGCTGATATAGCTCAGGCGGTAGAGCGCATCCTTGGTAAGGATGAGGTCACCAGTTCAATTCTGGTTATCAGCTCCAAAAAGAAAGACACGATGAAAATCGTGTCTTTCTTTTTGTATCCAAGCCGACAGGCTTGGTATATCATCAGCCCAAAGGGCTGTATATCATTGCCGCACGAGTGCGGCGTATATCATCACGCGTTAGCGTGTATCAAAAAGCTTTCGCAATGATGATATACAACTTCTTTCGAAGTTGATGATATGCAATTCCCCCAGGAATTGATGAGATACAATGCTCCGCATTGATTTATTTTTGCTTTTATGCTATACTACACACAGGCGGTGAGTTAGATGAGTATGGGTGAATTTCTATTTTTAGATAAACAAAAATTGGATGTGTTTTTGCCAAGATTGTTTGAAATCTTACATTCTAATATGAGTCTAATTGCTCCAACCGACAATTCTTATGATGAGGATTATGAAATTTGGAGTTCTCATATAATTCCGGCTATACAAAAAGAGCAACGCCAAATTGTTTTGATGTGTGTTGAAAGTGAACTTGTTGGCTATTTTCAGTATTATATTAATAGCGATACCGATTCGTTAATGATGGAAGAAATACAAATAAAAAAAGAGTTTCAAGGAACAGGATTGTTTTCTGAATTCTATAATTGGTTAATTAAAAATTTGCCTAAAGATATTATGTATGTAGAGGCGTATGCAAATAAAAACAATTATAAATCGCAAAGTATTTTAAAGCATTTGGGATTAGTTGAGTTAGGAGAAAATAAAAACGGTAACTCTTTTTATTACAAAGGAGCATATGTTGATTTATTGAATAAATATAGATAATGATCGTTCACGGTACAGGTGATAGGAACGTTGATATAAGCTATGCCGAGCGAGTAGTTGGAACTATAAATGAGAGTCTTGTAATCGCATAGTTGAATTATGATTAAACAGAAAA
>JAFUPS010000027.1 GCA_017481085.1 Clostridia bacterium
CAGTGTATATCGGCATCGATTACGCGGACCCGAACGATACGCTGTTTGACATGACGAAGGATACCAATAACAATCGCGTGTCGCTTATTCTGAAATCGGATTCTACCTTCCCGATCGCCAATTACGCCACCTATTCCAACAATTACTTCAACATCCTGCTCGACGGTGTGGCTACGCAGGTGTTCAGCGGCGGTGCCGGCCATGCCAACCGCCTGGTCATCTACGTCGGCAACAGCGCTACCTATCTGGATGAGGTATCGGAGGTCATTATCCCGGCCGGTACGAGCTTCTATAAGGATAACACCACCATCTATTTCGTGCAGGACTTCGTGCTGGAGCAGGAAAACGGTGTGTGGCTGAAGAAGGTCAATATCACCGACCACACCACCCTGCCGGAGAGCGAAGACGGCGGCGTGCACGTACCGGCTACCGTGATCGGCGATAACCTCATCACCGACGGTAGCTTCACCGGCAGCACCGGCAATTTCTCGCTCAACGGCAACGCTTTGGGTGAGAACAACGCTACGCTGGAGATCACCCAGAATTACGTGCAGCGTAGCGTGTCCGGCCTGACACCGGGTGCGACCTACGAGCTGTCCTACTACGTGTGGATCAACAATATTGGTACCGGCAGCTTCGCACACGATATCTACACCACCGGCTCGGCATCCCCGAAGGGTGGCTGGCTGGATTACACCCTCAAGAACGCCGCCACCTACGGAGCGGTGGCATCCACCACCACCATGACCGCCGTCACCAACGGCTGGCAGCTGGTGACGCTGGAATGGACCGTCCCGACCGGCTCGGACGGCACGGTGCATATCGGCTTCAAGACCTACAGCGGCTCCGGTTATTCGTTCCATATCGATGACGTGGCGCTGTATATGACCGCTGCTCCCGAAACGTACTTTGATATTGATAACACCGATACGGTGGGCTCGATGGGCCATAACGATAGCGCCACGCGCAGCTTTTTCATCATCACCAACACCGAGGGCAACTTCCCGGAAAGTGGTTGGGACGCGTATAACAGCGGTAGCTTCACCATTATGATCGACGGTCTGCCCGTGAAGGCCAGCGCTGCCGGTATGGGGGCCAGCGCGCTGAATCAGTTGCAGATCATGGTTAACGATACCGACTACAGCGACGGCTCGATCAGCCTGCATGCCGATACGGATGCGCGTGAGATCATCATTCCGGCCGGCATCGAGTTCTACCGCACCGCCTCTCCGAAGGAGATCGTGCGTGTGACCGAGGAGATCCGTTTGCTCAAGATCAACGGTACGTGGACGCAGATCGGCACGGATGTCAGCGTGGTCGACTTCAACATGACCGATACTAACGACGTCGTGCAGTCCAGCGGTTATAACGACGGCGGCCGTAGCTACATCATTCTGCAGAGCGATGAAACGATCAACAACAACGCGAACGTTTGGGCTAACTACGCCAACATCACCGCGGTGATCGACGGCCGGAATACCACCGTCGGCATCTACGGTAACGGCGGCAGCGCGACCAACCAGCTCGGTATTTATATCTGGGATAGCAACTATCAGGCGGCCGGCGGTACGGGCAACTCGCACACGAACGCCAAGTCCGTTGTGATTCCGGCCGGCACGATGGTGAAGATCAGCGATACGTTGATCGTGCGTTTCCCGCAGGATTACACCATCATCAAGGATAGCTACTGGCACAAGGCCAACACCGTCCTCATGGGTGCGACGGCTACGCTGTCCGACCGTGTGATCCTCAACTTCCACGTATACACCCCGACCAACGTCGCCACCAACTACGGCGTGAAGGTCAAGTTCACCTACACCACCCGTGACGGTGAAGTGACCGAATGGGTGTCGATCAATACCGCAAACGTGGATGCCAACGGCTACTACCTGTTCCCGATCAAGCTGGTTGCCGCCTATATGGCAACCGATATCCGCGCGGAGGTCGGCTACGGCAACACGGACGCTTTCACGGTGGAGCATAGCATGAACTACTCTATCCGCGATTACGGTCAGGCGCTGATCACCGGTCCGTACGCCGCTACGTACAAGAACGTCGCAAAGGCGATGCTCAACTACGGCGCCTGGGCGCAGAGCTATTTCGGCTGGAACACCGCCGACCCGGCCAACTCCGTGCTGGCCGATGCGGATAAGGTGTCCGACGTGGATGCCGGTCTTGCGCTGATCGGCAATATCGATCAGTATAAGGCGACCACCGCCGATAAGCTGGATAGCTTTGTAGGCTATTCGCTGTTACTGAAAGATGGCACGGTGATGCGTCTGTACTTCCGCCAGCAGGTGACGGTCACGGTCGACGGTGCCGAAGTTGAAGTCGTCAAGGACGACGATAGTAGCTACTACTATGCGGAGATTGCCGGCGTGGGTGCCGGTGCGCTGGATACGGCGCACACGGTGACCGCATCGGACGGCAATGGCACGATGACCATCACCAACCTGAGCGTGCTCACTCCGGCACGCACGGTGGCGCGCAGCGCTTCCAAATCCGATAACTTCCGCAAACTGATGATCTCGCTGATCGTGTATGCCCAGCGAGTCAACGAGCTGTGATAGGGGAGGATGAGAGCTATGAAAACGTATCAAAGCCCGGAAATCGAGCTTCGCCGTCTGGCGGCGCTCGCGATCCTCACCGCCAGCGGTGACGCCGATGAATGGGAAACCGACATCATCGACGAAGAGGAAGAAAGCGACGCCTATCAAGCGTAATAACAAGCAAAAAGGGTCTCCTGCCGGAGGCCCTTTTTCTTTTTATGAATTTTTTGTGATATTTATAAAAAACCTTTGCGCTTTTTAAAGTATTATGTTATACTATAGTCTGTATAAGTCTTACTATGCCCAAAACGAGGCAGGAGGGTTGCGTTATGCTGTATAGCGTCCGCGGAATACTGACGCATCTGGAACCGCAGATGGCGGTGATAGAATGCGGTGGCGTGGGTTTTTTGTGTCACATTACCATGAACACCGCCCGTCGGTTGCCGGCAATCGGTCAGGAGACCACGTTATATACCATCCTAAACGTCCGTGAGGACGCGATGGATCTGTTCGGCTTTGCCGATCAGGCGGAGCTTGCCTGCTTCCGTCAGCTCACCGCTGTTTCCGGTGTCGGGCCTAAGGCGGCCAACGCCATCCTTTCCGAGCTGTCACCCGAGCGGTTATCCACCGCGGTAGCTATGGGGGACTACAAGGCTATCACCCGTGCCAACGGTGTCGGTCCTAAGCTGGCACAGCGTGTGGTGCTGGAGCTGAAGGATAAGCTCGGCGTGCTGCCGACGACAGACGGTGTCATACCGGCGGCGGTGGCTGCACCGGTCAGCGGTAACGCGGAGGAAGCGGTGCGTGCGCTCACCTCGCTTGGGTTTACCGCAAGCGAAGCGTCGCAGGCGGTCGGTCAGCTGGATAGCAGTCTGCCGGTGGAAAAACTGATTCACGATGCCCTCAAGGCATTGGCAAGGAGATAACCGATGATGTATACAGGAAACGACGAGCTGGATCTCGAAAGCCGCTTCGTTACCACCGAATATCTGCCGGAGGACGATGGCGATAATCCGCTGCGTCCCAAGCGTCTGTCCGAATACATCGGTCAGGAGAAAAATAAAGAAAATCTCTCTATCTACATCAACGCCGCGCTACAGCGTCACGACGTGCTGGATCACGTATTGCTGTACGGTCCGCCCGGTTTGGGTAAGACCACCCTCGCCGGCATTATTGCAGCCGAAATGGGTGTGAACTTCCGTGTCACCTCCGGTCCGGCGTTGGCCCGTCCGGGCGATCTGGCGGCTATCCTCACCAGCTTGGAGCCGGGAGACGTGCTGTTTATTGATGAGATCCACCGCCTGCCGCGTACCGTGGAGGAGATCCTCTACCCGGCGATGGAGGATTTCACCATCGACATTATGAACGGCAGTGGTCCGGGAGCACAGTCTATCCATCTGCCGCTGGATAAGTTCACGCTGATCGGCGCTACCACCCGTGCAGGCCAGCTATCCGCACCGCTGCGCGACCGCTTTGGCGTGGTGCTCCGTCTGGAGCTGTACACCAACGAGGAGCTGGCCCGGATCGTCACGCGCAGCGCGCATATCCTCGGCATGGAGATCGAGCCGGATGGTGCGCTGGAGATTGCTTCGCGCAGCCGCGGCACGCCGCGTATTGCCAACCGTTTTCTTCGTCGGGTGCGCGATTTTGCGCAGGTGATGAACAACGGCAGGATCGACAAAGCCGCCGCCGACCTCGCGTTGGCACGTATGGAGGTGGACGAGCTGGGTCTGGACATGGTCGATCGCCGTTTGCTGGAGGGTATGATCAAGCACTACCGTGGCGGTCCGGTCGGTCTGGAGACGATTGCGGCGGCCATTGGCGAAGAAGCTGTCACCATCGAAGACGTTTACGAGCCGTATCTCATGCAGATCGGCTTTTTGAGCCGTACACCGCGTGGGCGCATGGTGCTGCCGGCGGCGTACGAGCACTTGGGACTCACACCGCCCACTCCGGCCGGCAAAGCCCCGGCGCAACAATCGCTGTTTACAAACGAGGGAGAATGATATGCGCACAGCCAACAACTGGAAGGACTACGAACTGCTCGATTGCTCCGACGGTGAACGCCTGGAGCGTTGGGGCGACATTTTGCTTATCCGCCCCGATCCGCAGATCTTGTGGTCTACCCCCAAACACCACCCGGGCTGGAAGCAGGCACACGCCCGTTATCACCGCTCCAAAACAGGCGGCGGTCAATGGGAAACCTATAAAAAGATTCCGGACGTGTGGCAGATCGGCTACGGTGACCTGCGCTTTAATCTTAAGCCGATGGGCTTTAAGCATACCGGCCTGTTTCCGGAGCAGGCGGTCAACTGGGATTGGATGAGCAATAAGATCCGTGCCGCCGACCGTCCTGTCCGTGTACTCAACTTGTTCGGTTATACCGGCGCAGCCACGTTGGCTTGCGTTGCGGCCGGTGCACACGTTACCCATGTGGATGCCTCTAAAGGCATGGTGGCGTGGGGACGCGAAAACGCCGCCGATTCCGGCTTGGCCGACCGTCCTATGCGCTGGTTGGTGGACGATTGCCTCAAATTTGTGCAGCGCGAACAGCGCCGCGGCAATACCTACGACGCCATCTTGATGGATCCGCCGTCCTACGGTCGCGGTCCGGGCGGCGAGGTGTGGAAGCTGGAGGAGCAGATATACACGCTGGTGTCCGAAACCGCCAAGCTGCTGTCGGACGATCCCTTGTTTTTCATTATCAATTCGTATACCACCGGACTGTCGCCGTCGGTGATGGGCTATCTGTTGGGTAGTCTGGTGCCGCAGGGGGCTTCGGTTACCGCCGACGAGATCGGCTTGCCGGTGACGGCAAGTGGCTTGGTGCTGCCGTGCGGTGCTACCGCCATTTGGTCACGGTAGGGAGCGATGCTTTCGTCGCTCCGTATTAAAGGAGATTTCATGGAATTGCTGAAAGCGGAACATTTGTCGTTCCAGTATGAAAACCCGGACGAGCTGCCGATCCCGGTGCTCGGTGACGTTTCGCTCACCGTGGCGCAGGGCGATTTTGTCGCTGTTCTCGGGCATAATGGCTCCGGCAAATCGACGCTTGCCAAGCATTTCAACGCCATGCTGTTGCCCACCGGCGGCAGCGTGTGGGTGGGGGAATGGAACACCGCCGATGAGGAGCACGTGTACGACGTGCGCCGTACCGTTGGCATGGTGCTGCAAAACCCCGATAACCAGTTGGTCTCCACCATTGTGGAGGAGGACGTGGCGTTCGGCCCTGAAAACCTCGGCGTCGAGCCGTCCGAGATCGCCTGCCGCGTTAACGAAGCGCTTAAGCTGGTAGATATGCTGCCTTATCGCGATCACGCCGCGCATAAGCTGTCCGGTGGACAGAAGCAGCGGGTCGCCATCGCCGGCGTGCTGGCCATGCATCCGGATTGTCTGGTGCTGGATGAGCCGACCGCCATGCTTGACCCCAAGGGTCGGCGTGAGGTGATGGATACCATCCGCCGGCTAAACCGCGAACGCGGCATGACGGTGGTGCTGATCACGCATTATATGGAAGAAGCCGCCGAGGCAGACCGCGTAGTTGTTATGGACGACGGCGCCATCATCATGGACGGCACTCCCCGTGAGGTGTTCGCACAGGTGGAGCGTTTGCGTAGTGTCCAACTGGATGTGCCGCAACCCACCGAGCTGTGTCATCAACTTCGTCTGGCCGGAGTCCCGTTGCCTGCCGACGTGCTGACGGTGGAGGACGCGGTCGAAGCTCTTGCGGCGGTATGGGAGGGTACGGTATGAACGTTTTGGAGACCCGTGACCTCTGCATGACCTACGGCATCAAGACACCGTTTGAAAAAACGGCGCTCGACCATGTCAGCGTGGGATTTGAAAAAGGCGATCTGGTGGGCATCATCGGCCATACCGGGTCGGGTAAATCCACCCTCGTGCAACAGCTCAATGGCTTGCTGCGGCCTACCGCCGGTCAGGTGCTGCTGGACGGTACGGATATCTGGGCAGAGCCCAAAGCCATTCGTCAGGTCCGGTTTCGCGTTGGTATGGTGTTTCAATACCCGGAGCATCAACTGTTCGAGGAGACCTGCTATAAAGACATTGCCTTCGGCCCGAAGAACATGGGGCTGTCGGATGAAGAGATCGACGCTCGCGTCCGTCAGGCGGCGGCGTACGTCGGTCTGCAACCGACGTTGCTGGATAAATCGCCGTTCGATCTGTCCGGCGGCGAGAAACGCCGGGTGGCTATCGCCGGTGTGATGGCTATGCAACCGGAGGTGCTCATTCTGGATGAGCCCACCGCCGGGCTGGATCCCAAGGGCCGCGATACGATCTTGGATCAGATCCGCGCTTACCGCGACGAAAATCACTCCACTGTACTGTTGGTATCTCACAGCATGGAGGATGTCGCCCGTACAGCCGATAAGGTACTGGTGATGGATCACGGTCGTGTGGCGATGTACGATACCACCGAGACGGTATTTTCCCATGCCGATACCCTGGGTGAGCTGGGACTCGCCGTGCCGGCGGTCACCCGGGTATTCATGGGCCTGCGTGCCCGTGGCATCCCGGTAGGGGAAAACGCCTACACGGTCGAACAGGCGGCAGAAGCCCTGCTGCCACATCTCCGCAAAGGAGGTGACCGCTGATGCTGACCGATATTACCATCGGGCAATTTTTCCCGGGGAGTTCACCGCTGCACCGCATGGACCCACGCGTGAAGCTGGTGGTCATTTTCGCGTATATCGTTCTCATTTTCATACCGCATAACTGGTGGGGCTTGCTGCTGTGTGTGGCTTACCTGTTGGCCGGTGTACTACTGTCCGGCTTGCCGTTTCGGCTCATTTTCCGTAGCATCAAGCCTATCCTGCCGCTTATCGTCATTACCACGCTTTTGAACGTCTTTTATATCTCCGGTGGTCAAACGCTGGTGCAATGGCAGTTCATTCATATCACCACCGGCGGCGTGGGTAACGCCGTATTCATTGCGGTGCGTATCGTGGCGTTGATCATCGGGAGCTCGTTGCTTACCTATACCACTTCACCGACCACCCTGACCGATGCGTTGGAGCGGCTGATGTCGCCGCTTAACCTGTTGCATGTCAACGTGCACGAGATCTCTATGATGATGACCATTGCTCTGCGGTTTATCCCGACACTTATTGAAGAGACGGATAAGATCATGTCTGCGCAAAAGACTCGCGGTGCCGACCTCGAAAGCGGTGGATTGGTGCAACGTGTCAAAGCGTTGGTGCCGGTGCTCATTCCGTTGTTCGTATCGGCATTTCGCCGTGCGTGCGATCTGGCTACCGCCATGGAGTGTCGGTGCTACCGCGGCGGCGAGGGCCGTACCCGCATGAAGCAACTGCACATGCGGCGGTCGGACTTCGTGTTTCTTGGTTCGGCGGTAGTGCTGTGTGCGGCGCTGATCACGCTGAATATCCTTCTTCCCAGTTCATTGATCTAAACGAAAGGAATGCTGCTATGACTCGTCTGCTGCTGACATTGCGCTATAACGGTGCCGCCTTCCACGGTTGGCAGGTGCAGCCGAACGCTGTGACAGTGCAAGAGGTGTTGCAGGATGCAATCGAAAAGCTCACCGGTGTGCGGTCAGGCGTCATTGGTTGCTCGCGCACGGATGCCGGTGTCAGCGCCGAGATGTTTTGTTGTTCCTTTGATACGGATTTTCCGCTTCGTGGCGAAAAGCTGTGTGCGGCGCTTAACGCCCACTTGCCGCGCGAGATCGCGGTGTACGACGTGCGCGAGGTCCCGGCGGATTTTCATCCGCGTTATAATGCCCATGGCAAACGGTATGTCTACCGCATCTGGAACGGCCGTCAGCGTCATCCGCTGTGGGAGGGCCGCGCGTGGCATATCAACCGTCCGCTGGATGAGATTGCCATGAACGCCACGGCATCCTTACTGGTCGGTCGACATAATTTCGCGGCGTTCTGCTCTGCCGGCAGTTCGGTGGAGGATACCGTTCGCACGGTATCGCGAGCAGAGGTCGCCCGGGAGGACGAGCTACTCACTTTTACGGTGGAGGCCGACGGCTTTTTGTATAACATGGTGCGCATTTTTGTCGGTACGCTGGTCGATGTGGCGGAAGGCCGCCTGACCGAGACCGACCTGCAGGAGGCACTTCGCACCGGCAACCGCGATCTGGCCGGTCGCACCGCCCCGCCCGATGGACTTATTCTGCAGCAAGTATTTTACGGAGAGGAGTGTTGATTCGTGGCACGTAAGGAAGATATCGTTGTCCGCCGTCGTAAGAAGGTGGATGGCGCCGCTCGTTCCCGGGCTCGTGATGCTCACAGCGAGGAATACGAAGCGCCTTCTGAACGCCGCTCGCGCCATCGGCGGAAAAAATACCGCCGTCAGTTTTGGCTGAGATTGATCGCCGTGGTGGTCATCGCCGCCCTGGCGCTGACGGTATGGCTCAACTGGGACGTGATGAATCCCGAATACGTGTGGACGTGGGTCAAGCTCCAGGCTACCGGCGGCGATACCGGCGACGGATATCCGTTATCTATCGAAGGTAACACGGTGGTGGATATGGATACGGTCGGGCATCAGCTATGTGTCCTGACTGACAGTTACTTATTGATGTATAACAGCACCGCCGGCGAGACCGTTCGCCGCCCGTGTGCGTATGCGACCCCGGCGTTGGATACAGCCGGCAAATACGCTTTGATCGCCGAGGTCGGCGGCAAGCGTGTGCGTCTGGAAACACTTTCCGGCACCCGGCAGGAGATTCAGGCACCGTCTACTATCGTTTCCGCTACCGTTGCGGATAACGGCAATTTTGCGGTGGTGGTCGATTCTTCGTCCTACCAATCGGAAATTTGGGTGTACTCGGCCGAGGGTAAGCAAAAATACCATTGGTCCAGCGCCTCTATGCTGGTGATGGACGTGGCGTTGCAGGGCAATACCATGGCGGTGATCGGTACCAATGCATCCGGCGGCGCACTGCGCTCCGAAATGCTGGTCATGGACATTACCACCGAGGCAGCGCCGGCTCGCTATTCGCTGGAGGATACGCTGTTCTATCACGTTGACATCTTCCCGGATAAACGCATTGCCGCGGTGGGAGATACCGGCACGCTGTTCCTCGACCCGAGCACCGGTGTCAGTCGCTCGGTGCGGTATGACGACCGCCAACTGCTGGGGTATGCGTTTTCCGGAAATCGGCTCGGATTACAGCTTGGTAGCTACGGTTCTACGGCCGATGGCGAATTGCTCTCGTACGCCAGCAACGGTGATTCGGTGTTTACCACCGCCTTTACCGGCTCGGCGCGTTGGCTGGAGGCAGACGGTAGCGGCGGCTACCTGTTGCTCAGCTCGTCCGGACTTTCACATATCGCCGCTGACGGTGCGGCAACCGCCAAAGGTACTTACAGCGACGGCATGCGCGTTGTCGCCTTTGATAAGCAAGCTATCGTCTTGGGCCTTACAAAAATGGATTCTGTCAAATTTTAAATTTGATATTTAAGAAGGAGAGGTAAACACTATGTCTTGGGTATGGGATATTCTCACAGTTGCGCTGTTCGCATTCATGCTGTGGAAAGCATGGAAGGACGGCTTCTTCAAAACGCTGATGCATCTGATCAGCTGGGTGCTCGCGCTGGTGCTGGCCATTGCGCTGGCAACGCCGGTCGCCACCTGGATTTTCGATGCCTTCATCCGCGGTAATATGACGACAGAGATCGCCAATCAGTTGGAAAGCACGTCGGGTATCGAATCGTTCCTGTCCGCATGGGATGCCAAGCTGCTGGAATTTCCCGAAGCGGTGCAGAGCTTCCTGCAATCGGGTGGCATGGGTTCGTCCGGTTCGATTTTGGAAAGCCTCACGGCCGAGGGCACCGATTTCGAGATCGCCACGCAGTTGGTTGATACGGTTATTGCGCCGCTGGCCATCCTGCTCATCAGCCTGGTGTGCATGATCCTTCTGTTCGTTCTGCTCAGCTTCCTGATGAGCATTGTGGTCAAGGTGATCGGCAACGTATTCAAGCTGCCGCTGCTTAAACAGCTTGATAAAACGCTCGGCCTGGTGCTTGGTGCCGTGCAGGGCGTGATTGCCGCCGGTGTATTCGCATTTCTCATTCATTCGATGTGCAATGCCAACCTTATCGACGGCGTGCTGACCACCGCCGTCTACGAAAGCACCTACGTGGTGAAGGCTGTTGCCGAATCTCTGTCCTTCCTGAAGGTGCAGGGTGTTCCGCTTTCGGAATTGGCTGACTTTACCGGTCTTATGAATGTGTTTTCCTAAATCGAGGTGGCATAAATAATGACGAAGCTCCGCTGGGAATGGACGGTTCCCAATATTCTTTCGCTGTTCCGCATCGCGCTTATCCCGGTGCTGGTGCTCACATATCTGTCCTGCGACGATATTTGGCTTCCGGCATCGGTGCTGGTGCTGTCCGGCCTGACCGATCTGCTGGATGGCTGGATCGCTCGGCACTTCAACCAGATTTCCGAGATCGGCAAGCTGCTTGACCCGATTGCGGACAAGCTGACGCAGTTTACGGTGGTGGTCTGCCTGGCAACCACCTATCCGTCGCTGTGGTGGCTGGTGGCGCTGGTAGCGGTCAAGGAGATCCTGCAAGGCATCGGCGGCTTGCTGTTGCTCAACAAGAATGTCAAGGTCGTTGGCGCCAAATGGTTTGGTAAGGTTTCCACCACGCTGTTTTACGTTGTGATGGTGGCGCTGGTGCTGTTCCCGTCTATGGCCGATCCGCTTCGCTGGAGCTTGATCGGATTGGTGGGTATCTTCATGGTCGGCACGTTTTTTGGTTACCTGCGCACGTATTTTGCCATCCGCAAAAGCGCCGAGGAGTCTACCGAGCCGTAATCGCATTTCCCCTGTGTAGTAAAAGGAGACTTTAGCATATGATTTGTTCCCGTTGTAAAAAACGTCCGGCGGTGGTGTTTATCACGCGCATGGAGGAGGGCAAGACCTTTAACGACGGTCTGTGTCTGTTCTGTGCCCGCGAGCTGAACATCAAGCCGGTCAACGATTTGATGGAGAAAATGGGGCTGTCGGACGAAGATCTCGAGCAGATGTCCGGTCAGCTCGGTGATATGATGGGCATGCTCGGCATGAGCGAGTCCGGCGAGCCGGTAGACGGCGAGGACGAGCTCGAAGGGGAGGACGTCACCGATGAGATCGCCGAAAACGGTGATGCCTTTAAGCCGGGCGGCGCGGCGACCTTTCCGCTGAATCTGTTTGGCAATCCGGCAAAGAACGGCCAACCCGGCAAACCGCCGAAGAGCCGCGGCAAGCAACCGCCCAAGCGCCGGTTTTTGTCGCAGTATTGCACCGATCTCACCGAAAAAGCACGAACCGGTCAGATCGACACCATTATCGGTCGCGACCGTGAGATCTACCGTGTGATTCAGATTTTGTGCCGCCGCACCAAAAACAACCCTTGCCTCATCGGTGAGCCGGGTGTTGGTAAAACGGCGATTGCCGAAGGTCTTGCGTTGCGTATCGCTGCCGGTGACGTGCCGTACCGCCTGCGTGACAAGGAGATCCATCTGCTCGATCTGACCGCGCTGGTTGCCGGCACGCAGTTCCGCGGCCAGTTTGAGAGCCGTATCAAGGGTCTTATTGACGAGGTCCGTGCCGAAGGCAACATCATTCTGTTTATCGACGAGGTGCACACCCTGTCCGGCACCGGCGATTCGGAGGGCAGTATGTCTGCCGCCAACATCCTCAAGCCGTCGCTGTCCCGCGGTGAGATTCAGGTGATTGGTGCCACCACCTTTTCGGAATATCGCAAATATATCGAAAAGGATGCCGCGTTGGAGCGCCGTTTCCAGCCGGTCACGGTGGAGGAGCCCTCCATTGCCGATACGGTGGAGATGCTGCTTGGTATCCGTTCGTTCTACGAGCAGTACCATGGTGTCAAGCTGTCAGATACTATCGTCCGTCGGGCGGTCATGCTGTCCGAGCGGTATATCACCGACCGTTTCCTGCCGGATAAAGCGATCGATATGATCGATGAAGCGTGCGCAGCGGCGGCTCTCCGCAATAAGACCGCCGATCAGTATGCCGAAATGCAAAAGCAAATTGCCCGGCTACAGCAGGATGAACTGCAACAGACCGAGGCAGAAAACGTGGATTACGAAGCGTTGTCGGCGGTGCGTAGTGAGCTGATGCGTTTGCAGCAGCAAGCGGACGCCATCAAGGAGGCCGCCACCGAAGCGCCGGTTACCGAGGACGATCTCGCACACGTGGTGGAGCTGTGGACCGGCATTCCGGCCGCCAAGGTGCAGGAAAGCACGTTGCCCAAGCTGGCTAATCTAAGCGCCGCACTCCGTGCCCGCATCAAAGGGCAGGATGAGGCGATCGAACTGGTATCGGCCGCTATTCGCCGCACGCGTGTGCAGATCTCGCCGCGCCGCCGTCCGGCCTCGTTCATCTTTGTCGGACCGACCGGCGTCGGTAAGACCGAGCTGGTCAAGGTGCTCACCGACCAGCTGTTCGAGACCCCGGATGCTCTCATCCGTCTGGATATGTCGGAATATATGGAAAAATATGCCGCATCCCGCATTCTGGGTTCGCCGCCCGGTTACGTCGGATACGATGAAGCCGGTCAGTTGACCGAAAAAGTGCGTCGAAAGCCGTATTCGGTGGTGTTGTTCGATGAAATCGAAAAAGCGCATCCGGACGTGCTGAATATCTTGCTGCAGATTCTGGATGAAGGTCGTGTGACCGACTCGCACGGTCGCGTGGTCAACTTCGAAAACACCGTGATCGTGATGACCTCCAACGCCGGCTCCAATACGAACGATAATCTGTTGGGCTTTGGCCGCACCGCGCAGGAAGGCTCACGGGATAAAGCGCTCAAAGCGCTGTCGGAATTCCTGCGCCCGGAGTTTTTGGCCCGCGTGGACGAGATCGTGTGCTTCAATCCGCTGTCAGGGGATACGTTTAGGGAAATTGCGGGGCTGATGCTCGAGGAACTGACCGCTCCGCTGGCTGAAAAGGGGATTGCCTTTACGTGGCAGCCTGAGGTGGAGGCATGGCTGGCAGATCGTTCTACTGGCGGCAAACGCGGTGCGCGCGACCTGCGTGCTACCATCCGCCGTCATGTGGAGGATCCGGTCGCTCTGTTGCTGGTCGATCGCTGGGAAAATCCGCCCACCGCTATCACTGTGTCGGTGGACGGCGACGAGCTGCGTGTGACCGCCGAATAAAAGAGGTGTGGATATGTTAAAGAGAGAAGATTTTCGCCAACCGCTGTATTATGTCAATGGAAACCCCTTGACAGGTAGCGACGGCAATCTGCGCTTTTGCATCGCGCCGGTTATGGTAGATGCCGATGGCAATAAGCTAAAAAATCCGGTCGATCTGATGGTCACCGCCTGGCCGGGACCAAATTGTCTGGAGGCAACCGCCGAGGAACTCAAGCAACGCAACGTGTTTCCGCTGAATGAGGAAGGTCTGACCGCCGCTATTGAGTGGCTCAACACCGTTGAGGTATAAAAACAACACCCACCGTCCGTCGGACGGTGGGTGTTGCTGCGTTTATTCTTATTCTTTCAGTGCGGCGGCAATCATGCGCGCGCATTTGTATACGTCACCGCCACCCATGGTGATGACCATGTCGCCCGGTTGCACGTGTGCGGTCACGTAATCGGTAATGCCGGCAAAATCCGCCACGTACACACCGTTTGCCATCTTCTCGGTAATTTGCTCCGAGCTGACGCCCCATTCGTTGACCTCGCGAGACCCCATAATATCACTGACCACCGCTGTGTCAGCAACCGAAAGTGCCTCGGCAAATTCCTCCAGATGTCGTGCCGTGCGCGAGAAGGTGAACGGCTGGAACACCGCCCACACGTGCGCAAACGGCATCTGCTTGGCGGTGGTGAGTGTTGCCATGATTTCGGTGGGGTGATGGGCATAATCGTCCACGATGGTCACACCGCCGAATTCACCCAGAATTTCAAATCGCCGTCCGGCGCCACGGAAGTGCAGTAATCCGGCGGCAATTTCCGCAGGGCTTGCACCGCACAGCGTTGCCGCCGCCGCCGCACCTACGGAATTGCCGATGTTGTGCTCGCCCGGCACGCCCAAGCGAATGTGCGTGATCATACGCTCGCCGCAAAACAGATCATACTCGCCGTAAGCGCCCTTCATCTGCGCGTTGACCGCGTGCCATTCGGCGTCGGGGGAGAGACCGTAGGAGATCAGCTTTTCTGTCGGCACACCTTCCAGTGCGCGACGGGTATTTTCATCGTCGGCATTGTAGATGATCTTGCCGGTGGTCTGCGCCGCAAAGGTGGCAAACGACCGGATCACGCCATCCAGATCCCCGAAGAAATCGAGGTGGTCCGCATCGACGTTTAAGATCAACGAGATCGCCGGCTCCATTTCGAGATAATGATTCTGGAACTCGCACGCCTCGCACACCATTGTCTCCGAGCTACCGGCCCGACCGTTGGCCTGGATCAGAGGTAACCGACCGCCGATAAACAGCGTGGGATCCTTTTCGGCCTCCAGCAGGATCTGCGAGATCATCGAGGTCGTGGTGGTCTTGCCGTGTGTACCGGCTACCGCCACCGTTTGCGAAAACCGCTTGGAGATCATACCCAGCAATTTGGCACGCTCGATCAGCGGAACGCCGGATTCCCTGGCCGCTGCGAGTTCAGGGTTGTCCGGATGGATGGCGGAGGTATACACCACCATTTGTGCCTCGCGGATGTTTTCCGCCTTGTGACCCATCATAACAGTCACGCGCTCCAGCTTGCCGATCCGCTTTAAGTTGTCCGATTCGTTGTTGTCCGAGCCGGTAATGGTATAGCCAAGGGTATGCAGGATCTCCACCAGCGGGCTCATGCCGCTGCCACCGATTCCCACAAAGTGAATACGCGAAACGTCATGCAGAATATCCCGATCCAGAGACATACTTGCTTCCTCCCAGAAATTGGTTTCCTTCTTATTATACAGCGAAACCTCGCAAAAGAAAACCCTTATTTTTGCTTTTTACAAAATAATTTGAAACCGCCCTCGGCGCGACAAGAACTGCCAACCGCTTTCGACCGGTTGAACAGATCGCACTCCGTATAATAAAAGGACAAGTTGTATGCGGAGGATGATGTGACGATGTTAAACGAAAAAGAATCGGGCGGTACGGCCGTTCGCCGTCCCCGTACAGCCGCCACTACCGCGTGGCAGATCGGTAAGCTGGCGCTGTGGGCGGTGCTGGGACTGCTGTCCGCCCATGCCACCGTCTACGGCACCACCGCGCCGTTTGGCGTGGGTGCCGCCGCAGCCGTATCCGGTCCCGGTGCACCGCTGGTGTATCTGACAGTGGTGGTTGGCTACTTGCTGCCCGGCAGCACCGGTAGCTTGCTGCACTACCTGGCGGCGGTAGGCATGGCCGCCGGCTTCCGCTGGGTACTTGGTAATCTTGGCTCGGTTGGTCGTAGCCGGTGGTTTCCGCCTGCCTGCGCGTTTGTGGCGGTACTGGTGACCGGCATTGCCGTGAATATTGTCGGTGGATGGCAATGGTACTGGGTGGTGATCACTGTGTGTGAAAGCGCCTTGGCCGCCGGTTTTTCGGTATTCTTCCGCGAA
>JAFUPS010000028.1 GCA_017481085.1 Clostridia bacterium
TTCAAGTCTCGTCACTCCGACCAAAAATCCTTGTTCTTCGGAACAAGGATTTTTTATTCAAGCCGATAGGCTTGGTATATCATCACGCTTTAGCGGGTATATCATTGCCGTACTCGTGCGGCGTATATCATCACACCGCAGGTGTGTATATCTCTATCGGCTTGATGAGATACAGCGGCTTTGCCACTGATGATATGCAAAACTAACGTTTTGATGATATGCAAGGCTTCGCCTTGATTTATAGCCCAGTATTTATGCGGGTTTTCGACTGATTACTATAACGACACTCCGACCAGAAAAAACCCGATGCCATGCATCGGTTTTTTCTTTTTTCTGCACATACTACGGTTGAGGTGAATACACTATGTGCACGGCCATTTCATTTTCTTCGGGAGAGCATCACTTTTTCGGACGGACGCTCGACCTGGAATACCGCTACAACGAAACGGTAACGGTCACGCCGCGTCGGTTTCCGTTTGCGTGGCGGCAGGGCGGCGGACTGCGCAGCCATTACGCCATCATCGGCATGGCGACGGTGGCAGAAAATTATCCGTTATATTACGAGGCGACCAACGAAGTCGGCTTATCCGCCGCCGGGCTGAATTTTCCGGGCAATGCGGTGTATCTGCCGCCCAAGCCCGACCACAAAAATCTGGCGCCGTTTGAGCTGATCCCGTGGCTGCTGGGGCAATGCGCCACGCTGGAGGAGGCGCGACCGCTACTCAAGCGACTGCGGCTGGCCGACATCCCCTTTAACCGCCGGTTTCCGCTATCGCCGTTGCATTGGCTGATTGCCGACCGCACCGGCTCGCTCGTACTGGAACAAACCGCCGAGGGGCTGCGCATCTACGATAACCCGGTCGGTGTGCTGACCAACAACCCGCCCTTCCCCTACCAGCTCCAGAACCTCGCGAATTACCAAAACCTCACCCGTGAAATGCCGGTCAACCGCTTTTGCCCCGGCATCAAGCTGGACACCTACAGCCGCGGCATGGGCGGCATCGGACTACCGGGCGATCTGTCGTCCGCTTCCCGATTTGTGCGTGCCGCCTTCGTCAAGCTCAACAGCGTCTGCGCCGCCGACGAAGCCGCCGGTCTCTCTCAGTTTTTCCACATCCTCGGTGCGGTAGAACAGCAGCGCGGCTGTGCCCGGGTGGGGCGCAAGTTCGAGATCACGCTGTATACCTCCTGCTGCAACACCGCCACCGGCGTGTATTACTACACCACCTACGACAACCCTCAGCTCTCTGCCGTCGACCTGCGCCGCGAGCCACTCGACGGCGAGCACCTGATCTCCTATCCGTTAAATAACACCGTACAAATTGCCTGGCAGAATTGATCGCAGCCACCGAAACTGCAAGAAAAACCCCCGATTTTTACAGTAAATTCACAAAAAAGTCTTGTAAACGATCCGGCGGCCATGATATAATAATACCATACTGGGTATATAGGCAATTTTTGACCCCGTGAAAGGAGTTTTTATTATGACCAACCTGACCACCAACAAGTCTATCCTGGATTGGGTACAGGATAAGATCGAGCTGCTCAACCCGGACAAAGTGCTGTGGATCGACGGCTCGGACGAACAGCTCGAAACGCTGCGCGCGGAAGGCTGCAGCACCGGCGAGCTCATCAAGCTCAACGAAGAAAAGCTGCCGGGCTGCTACTACCATCGCTCTGCGCTCAACGACGTGGCGCGCGTGGAAAACCGCACCTTCATCTGCTCGGAAAAGGAGGAAGATGCCGGCCCGACCAACCACTGGATGGACCCGAACGACTGCTATAAAATGCTGTACGACATCGCCCGTGGCTCCTACAAGGGTCGCACGATGTATATCATCCCCTATTCCATGGGCCCGATCGGCTCGCCGTTTGCCAAGTATGGCATCGAGATCACCGACTCCATCTACGTGGTGGTGTCTATGGCGATCATGACGCGCATGAGCAAAGACGTGTACGCGGCGCTGGGCGACTCTAACGACTGGGTGCGCGGTCTGCACTGCAAGTGCGAGCTGGATGAGGAAAAGCGTTACATCTGCCACTTCCCGCAGGACAACACCATCATCTCGGTCAACTCCGGCTACGGCGGCAACGTGCTGCTGGGCAAGAAGTGCTTTGCTCTGCGCATTGCCTCCAACCTCGGCCGCCGCGAAGGCTGGCTGGCTGAGCACATGCTCATCCTCGGCCTCGAGAAGCCAAACGGCGAGATCAACTACATCGCCGCGGCATTCCCGTCGGCTTGCGGTAAGACCAACCTCGCCATGCTGATCCCGCCGAAGTACTTCCTTGAGCAGGGCTACAAGGTATGGTGCGTGGGCGATGACATTGCCTGGATGCGCATCGGTGAGGACGGCCGTCTGTGGGCGTGCAACCCGGAAAACGGCTTCTTCGGCGTCGCGCCGGGCACCAACGCGCACTCCAACTTCAACGCGCTGGAATCCACCCGCAAGAACACCATCTTCACCAACGTCGCCCTCACGGCGGACAATACCGTGTGGTGGGAAGGCCTCGACAAGAACCTGCCGGAAGGCGCTACCGATTGGCGCGGCAACGCGTGGGATCCGGCGAAGTTCGACAAGAAAGACAAGTCGACCTGCGCTGCTCACCCGAACTCCCGCTTCACCGCACCGGCCATCAACTGCCCGTGCATCAGCAGCGAATTCAACTCCGAAAAGGGTGTGCCGATCTCGGCGATCGTGTTTGGCGGCCGCCGTGCCAAGACCGCTCCGCTGGTGTATCAATCGCGTGATTGGAAGCACGGCGTATTCGTCGGCTCCATCATGGCTTCCGAGACCACCGCAGCCGCTGCCGGCGCTGTCGGCGTGGTGCGTCGTGATCCGATGGCCATGCTGCCGTTCTGCGGCTACCACATGGGCGACTACTGGGCACATTGGCTGGCCATGGGCGAAAAGCTCGGCGACAAAGCCCCGAAGATCTTCAACGTCAACTGGTTCCGCACCGACGAAAACGGCGACTTCATCTGGCCGGGCTTTGGCGATAACATGCGCGTGCTCAACTGGATCATCGCCCGCTGCGAAGGCAAAGCGGACGCCCGCGAGACCGAGATCGGTTATCTGCCGAACGTCGCGGATATCGACACCACCGGTCTGGACATCAGCGAGGACGTCATGGCCGATCTGCTGTCGGTCGACTGCGAGCTGTGGGCAGAGGATGCCGCGGCTATCGAAGAGTTCTACGCCAAGTTTGGCGACAAGCTGCCGGCCGAGCTGAAGAACCAGCTCGCCACGCTGAAGGCCAACGTCTGCAAGTAAGAGAAACCCAAAAAATCCCACCCTCTCGGGTGGGATTTTTTTATGTATGCATTCGTTGCGTGGCGTAGGGAGCGACGCCCTCGTCGCTCCGTCACTATCAAATATGCTTTTCCGTATATTATTTCAAAGAATTAAGAAAATGGGAGTAGATGGCATCATGATCCTCTTCAGCGTTATCACAGACATAATTGAACAGCACTGCCCCCTCGGAGGTCAGCACGCACACGGCTTTTACAGGAATAGAATCTCCAGCTATGGCAACCGTTCCGGCATACTCATAAAGTTCATAACCGCCGTAATTGACTTTTCCAAGCAGCTCCATGCTCTCGTGCGATCTCAACAACATACTAAGGAGTGCCCCTTTGCAGAAAGAATCAAAACCGCTTGTCGAAACAGTTTCGTTCAACATTGCCGTAAAGCGGCCGACTGTAACGACGGAATCTGTTTCTTGCGTTACCGTCCAATGGCTAGGCAGCTCATAAACAATTCCTGCTATGGTGTACTCAGAGTAAGTAATTTGCTTGCTACCACCTGTATTTATGCACCCAGTAAGGCACGCTGTTACCATTGCCAGAGTCAGCAGAAACCCTATTATTCTTCTCGCGTTTTTCATATTCCTCTCTCCTTTTACTATTAATCATCCAATTTTGTAGTAATCGTGTTTGCCGTTTTTAATTCCGCCGGTTATTGGGTTAAAGTCATACTGAATATATCCCGATTCTCCAGGCACACGATACCTAGCAGCGAAACCAATTACATCCCAATATCCATTTTCCGCTGACAAAATTGCTCCGGTATTTGCATTTGTCAGAATTTTCTGCGCCGTTCCATCGTGGTTTAAGGCTACCACCACAATCGAATCACAGCCATACTTTGGCAGATAAACAAGTTCTCTTTGCCAAACGCCAGTAACTCGCATTTTAACGGTTAACAGCATACAACAAAAAACGACCAGTATAACAAACACTATAATTAGCGCTGTCCGTGCTGGCTTCTTTTGCAAAAATTCTTTCATTTTATTCTCCTTTCTTTTTATTATCATCATCAAAAGCCACGCAATAGTTGTTTGCAAATAATTCCAAACTTAAAATTGGAACTTTAGCTCCTATTATTATACACGTTTACTTCCTATTTGTCAAGCGAATTAGGAAGTATAATTCATATATAGGCGGAGAGGTGGAATTATAGTGCTTATTCTTGATTTACACACAATCGGCAGCAAGTTGTATGCCATACGAAAGGCAAGAGGTTTAACACAAGCAGAAGTGGCTGAAAAAGCGGAAATTTCCGACAGAACGTACGCAGATATAGAGCGCGGCACGGTCAATATGCGTATCGATTCCTTGCTAAAAATTTGCGCCGCTCTTCGCATCACTCCAAATGATATATTGACAATACAAGACACATCACAGATATCCGAAAAGGATATTGTGGACTCTATAAAAAATTGCTCACCCAGCGAAAAAGAGACAGCTTTAGCTCTTCTTAAAATCTATATTGATTCTCTAGCATAAAAAAATCCCACCCTCTCGGGTGGGATTTTTTATGTATACATTCGGGTTGCGTGGGCGCATGACCCCTCATTCCGGAAAGGTGCGCAGATCGTCCAAGCGCAACAGCGTCGGTTGATTGCCGTCGGCAGCACCGGTGTCGATATCCATCCACGTATCCGTCTTCATCACACAGCCGCGGTATTCCCGTCCGTAATAGATGGTCGGCGTGTGGCCGAAGACCGTCGTCACGCCGTTTTCAAAATACCGATCATCCGGCATAGGACGCTCCCACAGCAGCTCCATCGGCGTATACTCGCTCAGCTTTTTATCCGCGCGGAAATTGCCCAGACCGGCGTGTGTCAGCACGAAATCGCGGTCACCGACCGTCACCGCCTCGTACAGAGGCGTATCCTCCAGATAATCGAAGATCGCCGCCTTCTGCTCGTCCGACAGTCGCGCCAGATTGTCCATCGTGACGTCGCCGCCGTTGGCCGTCCACCGCTGTAGCGACTGCAGCATATCCTCCGTAAACCCAATCAGAAAATCGTCGCTGATCTCATCCAAAATATACCGGCACTCCAGCATCATCTGCTCGTGGTTGCCGCGAATAAACAGCACGTTCGGTTGCTGCATCATCCACCGCAGCATCGCAATGCCGCCATCACCGTTGCGGTCAATAACGTCACCCAACACGTATAACGTATCCTCCGCCCCAAACGCCGCCGCTGCCAAGAGCTTTTGTAGCTCAACCAGCGGATATCCGTGCAAGTCGGAAATCGCATAAGTTGACATAGGGGTGCTCCTTACTTTTTTATTCCGAAAACCGCAGCTTAACTGCGCCAACGCCGCCGTCCATGTCCACGCGGTGGCTGCCGTTGCCGTATTTCTCTCCGTTTTTCATCTCAACGCCGTCCAGCGTAGCCGAGCCGATGCCCTTATCCATGCGCACGGAGTAATCCGCAGCCGAGCCAAGCAGCGTAACGTCAGCCTCGCCCACGCCGAACTCAATGCTGCTGTCGCCCAAAATAGCGGCCTCCAGCCTCACCTTGCCCACACCGAGCGCCAGGTCGAGATCGGTGAATTCACTGTTCCGAATGTCGATTGCACCGGCGCCGCCTTCAATGTCGGTCTCACGGCTGGTGACTAACCCATCCACCGTTACTTTACCGGCTCCGGCGACAATCTCCACAGTTTCAAAAACCTGCCCCTGCGGCAGCTCCACCACCACGGTGGCGGCTTCGCTGTTCACCTTCCAGCCATGGCTGCGCTCCTCGATTTTTAGCGCACCGCCCTGCACCTTGCAGGTGATATATTCGCTGTTCTCCGTTACCGAAAACGCCGGTCCGGTGCGAACGATCAGCTCGGCTGCGCCCAGCTCGATATCCAGCCGCGTCACCGTTTCGTCTACCGTCAAGGTGGTTTCCTCGCCAATCGCGCTCTCGCCGCCGGTGGTCAGACCGGCGATAATGCCAACCGCGCCCACAATGCCGGCAATAATGGATACCGCCAAAAACAGCGCAAAAGCAATCGCCGCATATTTAATGATCTGCTGCGCTCTCGTCATTTGATCTCCATCCCTCCAAACAAGCAGGTCGCTTCCACGTACACCGTTGGAGCGCCTTCAATGTGAGCGACCGTGCGCTCGTTATCCACACCGCCGAATAAGCTGTTGGAACGCACCTTCACGTTGACGCCGACCGGCAGATACAGGTCAACGCCGCCAAATACCGCCACCGCCTTAATGAGCACGTCCCCCGGAATGATGGCCTGACTCATGTTGCAATCAATACCGCCAAACACCGCGGTCAGCTCGGTATTTTCCACAACCTCCCCCTCATAATTGAGGTCTTGGCCGGAGAACGTGGCGCATACCTGACGCGCCGGCGCACCGGTAGCTTTGACTTTTTCTACCGCTTCGCGGCTTTGCTTATCGAACGCATCGCGAAAGATAAGACGCAGGCCGATGCGCACGATGATGAACGGGATGACCAGCTTCCACAGCAGGCTGAAGCTCACCACGTTCTGGCAGGCCAGCAACAGCGCCACACCAACCAGTATGCCGAGAATGGCACCGCCTTTGTCGCGCTTGGTGAACAGCGCCACGGCACACGGCACGATGATAAACAGCGTCCACCAGCCGTCAAAGAAAATATCAATGTTGGTGATGTCAAATGCGTTGAGCGCAAAAACAACGCCGATCGCAACAATGATAACACCCCAAATGATTTGACTTGCACGTTTCATAAAACTACCCCCTATTTTGGGAAATCGGATCTCTCCGTATTTCTATTATAAAATTTTATAGGGTGATAGTCAATAAATTTTTTGTAAACAAAGGGCGCATCGCGTTGGGCGATGCGCCGAGAATCAGCCTTCTTCCATTTGTTTGCCGAGCAACACGGCGGCCACCTGCGCGAGCTTTTCATCGCACTCGGTGAGCCGCGGACGCTCGGGCGTAGCCAGCAAACACACCGCTCCGGCCACGTCGCCGGCCGATACAATGGGGTCGGCCGCCACTGCTTCGACGTCGTGATTTTCCACCGGACACAGCGGTCGGGAACCATCGCGACGGTAGGACTTTCGTGCTGTCAGATAATCGTCCAGCGACGCCGAAACCCGACGGTCGATCAGCTCGCGTTTGGGCATGCCGGCAACCGCCACCACACGGTCGCGGTCGAAGATGAGCACCGGCCGACCACAGGCCTTGGCGAGGGTATCGGCATATTGCGCCGCCAGATGCCCCATTTCTCCAATAGGCGAGTATTTTTTGAATACCACCTGACCGTCGCTATCGGTAAAGATCTCAAGCGAATCCCCCTCGCGGATATGCATCGTCCTCCGAATCCCCTTCGGAATCACCACCCGCCCAAGATCATCTCCACGTGTCAAGTATTCACCAAGACTTTTAAAAATCCTTTATTTTACAGGGTTTTTGGCACTTTTACCCTTTGTCGAAAAATGAATAGAATGAGGTATAAAAACACCAAGTCCTAAAAAAA
>JAFUPS010000029.1 GCA_017481085.1 Clostridia bacterium
GAGATCTATGTTGGGTACTGCGACTTGGAGCTACTGCAAAAAGAAGATGGCGATATTTCCGACTCCCAGGTTGAAAATATCAAAGTGCTTCGTTTTGAAACATCCGAATACCGAAATTTTATGAGCATGGTTGTCTCGTTGGGTGTGACATTGCAAAAAAAGTTTGGTGTGGACTTGGGATTTGAGATTGAAGAACGAGAGGTAGAAAGCGATGGTTAATGTTGCCGCTGGCAATCCGGCTCGTCACTGGTCCGGATCGCAATCTAACGGATCTGTATTGCATGATGTTACATCATTACTCAAAAAGAAAGTATCGTTTTGGAGTATCGACAAAATATTCGATGTTTGGTCGAACGAGGGGGTTTCGCCGAGAATAGCAGAAAAGAGCAAACTCATTAGAAGTCTCCTTTCTGTTTCGGAAAACATGGTTGTATATTGTACGGCCACAGAATCAAAAATCAAAGAAATCATTGTCACATCGCCTACGTTCGACAAAAGGATTTTTGATGAAGTCACCAGGTGCATCATACGTTATGAAGATGCGTTGGACGAGGACGTTTATTATTATTATGTCGAAGAAAGCGATTTAAAAAATGCTCCCGAAGGGGCAGAAGTATATAAGTAAATGTAGGTGTCTGTTTTGCCTAATCAACGAGATCACGATTTGCGAGTTTCGCAGAATACAGATTTTTATAATACGATAGATGGTTTGAGATATCCCGATTGGGCTGTGGTGGTTTTATTTTATAAATCCGTCCACATGATCGAGAGCATTTTGGCCGAGAGAGGCGACCATTCGGGGGACCATGCTGAAAGAAAACGATTTATGAAGAAACATAGGGATTTATTCTCCGAAGATATAATCGTGAACTATAGAGATTTGGAGACCCTTTCTCGACAAGCTAGATACCAACCAAACTTACCAATATCGAGGACTAACGTGTGCACTGCGGAGGCGTGTTACACGACCATTGAAAAATTATACGCATCGCATAGAGCCGTGTTAGCCAGCCGGTGATATAACAAAAAAGCACTCCTTTGGGGGTGCTTTCTTTATTATTTGGCAGGGCGCTCCCTCGTCGCTCCGTAATCACCTCATCCCTCAGCCTTCGGCTATCACCTTCTCCTAAAAGAGAAGGGTTGACGGGGTAGGGGCGGCAATCTGCCGCCCGTAAAATCAGCAGAATTGACGGGAGGGCGCAGAAACCCTCCCCTACACGCACGCCGGCAGTATCCTGCAAAACCCGGTAGGGAGCGACGAGCGACTCGCCTAACACTCGCCTACGGCGAGGGGCTCGCTTGCAAGGCGCCTGCGGGCGCTCTCACCATCGCTCCGTCATTCTGAGCGTTAGCGAAGCATTCGTTTTCTCCAAGACGGATTGCCACGTCGTGCCTACGGCACTCCTCGCAATGACGCAAGGACAGAACACACCGCCGCCCACCTCATCCGTCAGCCTTCGGCTGCCACCTTCTCCTCGTAGGAGAAGGCTTGACGGGGTAGGGGCGGCAATCTGCCGCCCGTAAAATCAGCAGAATTGACGGGAGGGCACAGAGACCCTCCCCTACACGCACGCCGGCAGTGTACACTTCCATCCCCAATCTTCCACTCGCACCCCCAATTTTCCACTCCCATCCCCAATCTTCCACTCTCATCCCCGATTTTCCACCCTCATCCAAAATTTTCCACTCTCGTCCCCCATTTTCCACTCCCATCCACTTTTCTCCCCTTTCCGCAACCTTTTTATTCCAATCGCCGAACAAATGTTTGACAAATAAAAAATTTTGTTCTATAATAGGTACACTTCCCCACAAACGAGGTGCGACCATGGATATTATGCAAAAACTGGAGATCCTCACCGACTCCGCCAAATACGACGCCGCCTGCACCAGCTCCGGCAGTGACCGATCGCCCGTAGCCGGCAAGCTCGGCGGTACCTGCGCGCCCGGTATCTGCCACAGCTTTTCGGCGGACGGACGCTGCATCAGCCTGCTCAAGGTGCTGCAAAGCAACGTGTGCATGTACGATTGCCAATATTGCGTCAACCGGCGCAGCAACGACGTACCACGCGCCAGCTTCACCCCACGCGAGCTGGCCGACCTCACCATCGGCATGTATCGCCGCAACTACATTGAGGGGCTGTTTTTAAGCTCCGGCGTCAGCGGTACGCCTGACCACGCCATGGAGGAAATGATTCGCACCATCCGCATTTTGCGTGAGGAATACGGCTTCCGCGGCTACATCCACGCCAAAGCCATCCCCGGCTGTTCGCCCGAAGCAGTAGAGCTGCTGGGGCGGCTGGTCGACCGTATGAGCGTCAACATCGAGTTGCCCAGCGAACAAGGCTTAAAGACCTTTGCGCCGGCCAAGACCAAGCAAAACATCCTCGCACCCATGCGTCATATCCGTGACGGTATCACGCAATCTAAGGAAGAGCTGGCCGTCTATCGTCATGTGCCAAAATTCGTTCCGGCCGGACAATCCACCCAAATGATCGTCGGTGCCACGCCGGATACCGACCGACAGATTCTGCGGCTGACCGAGGGTCTCTACAAACAATACGGCTTAAAGCGTGTGTTTTTTTCGGCATACATCCCGGTCGGCACGCACGCCCTGCTGCCAAAAAACACACCTCCGCCGCTGTTGCGCGAGCATCGGTTGTACCAGACCGATTGGCTGCTGCGGTTTTATGGGTTTTCGGTTGACGAAATCGTAGACGAGGAACACCCCTCGCTCGACCCGTTCCTCGACCCGAAATGTGCGTGGGCGTTGCGGCATCCCGAGTATTTCCCGGTGGAGATCAACCGTGCAGACAAAGAAACGCTGCTGCACGTGCCGGGCATCGGCGTGAAATCGGCACTGCGCATTCTGCGTGCACGACGCGTCGGAGCACTGCGGCCGGAGGACCTCAAAAAACTCGGTGTGGTGGTCAAGCGTGCGAAGTTTTTCGTCACCTGCAACGGGCGGCGGTTGCCGGACGCGATAGACGATCCCGTTATCGTCTACCGGCATCTCGCGGAATTATCGCGTCCCGAGCTGAAAAAAGCGGCGTCGCCCATGGAACAGCTCACGTTGTTCCCCACCCCCAACCTGCCGACCGGAGAGGATGTGATGGCATGTCTGACCGGACAGCTCTGATGTTCGACGGCAGCTTTGACGGACTGCTGACCGCGATTTTTGAGGCGTACACCCAGCGTCCCATGCCGGCCGAGATCATCGAGCCGGACAGCCAACAGCATCTCGGCATGGTCTACCGCAACGTCCGCACCGATGCGGCAAAGGCAGCACGCGTGCGGCGCGGTATTCGCACGCAGATGGGTGGCGAGGCGTACGACAACGCGTGGAAGGCATTTTTGTCCCAACACCCCGAGCGCGGCACGTTTATTTACCGTTACGTGCGGCTGGGATTCCAAATCAAACAACAGCTAGTGCGCAGTCTGACCGACGAGCGTGTGATCACGGTCAACAAACTCGCCTCGCTGGTGGCACGCGAAGCCAGTCATCTGCTGCAATTCGTGCGGCTTGGTGAGACCGAAACCGGCGTATATTACAGTGAGATCACACCCACCTACCCCGTTCTGCCCCTCATTATGCCGCATTTTGTGCATCGGCTGAACACACAGGCGTTTGTGATCTACGATAAAACGCATAAGCAAGCCGGTTTATACAACGGACGGCAATGGGTGCTGACCGATGCCGACAACGCACAACCACCGGCGTATACGGCCGAGGAACGTCAATACCGGCAGCTGTGGAAAACGTTTTACGATACGGTGGCGATCACCGAGCGTATCAACCCCAAGCTGCGGCAGCAGTTCATGCCCAAGAAGTACTGGCGCAACATGGTAGAAATGACCGAAACCCCCACCGCACACCCGGCATTGGGGGAATAAAATGAGAGGGGCGGGTCTCTGTGCCCGCTCGTAAAGCCAACCGTAGGGAGCGACGAGCGACTCGCCTAACACTCGCCTACGGCGAGGGCTCGCTTGCAAGGCGCCTGCGGGCGCTCTCCCCGTCGCTCCGTCATTCTGAGTGTTAACGAAGAATCCGTTCTCTCCAAGACGGATTGCCGCGTCGTGCCTACGGCACTCCTCGCAATGACGCAAGGACAGAACACACCGCTGCCCACCTCATCCGTCAGCCTTCGGCTGCCACCTTCTCCTCGTAGGAGAAGGCTTATTGTTACAATAATTTCAAGAGGTGATTGTATGAAAGGGTTGCGTGAAATACGTAAAAACAAAAAACTGAATCAATTACAAGTAGCTATGGCTCTAAATATTTCGCGCGAAGCTCTATCGCATTACGAAACAGGAAAGCGGGAGCCATCGCTTTCCTTACTGGTGCAAATGTCAAAATATTTTAATGTGTCCATCCATTTTTTAATCACCGGCGAAGAATTTAAGAAAAAATGAACCTTCCGATCATCATCGGAAGGTTCATTCTAATTAACGAAAGTTTCTTAATAAAACGTCTCTTTTTTATCCCATCATATTCGGTAAATGGAATTCTTCCCGCAAGGTGTCGGTGACCGAGCGGACCGCGCGGAATGCGTTGATGGCATCGCCCTTGGAATCCATCATACGGTAAGGATGGCCGACTGCACCAAGCAGCTCGACATCGTTATCGTTATCGCCGAACGCATAGACGTTGGCGAGGTCAATATCGAATTTGCTGCACAGCGTGCGAAGCGCCGAGCCTTTGTTGGCGGTCTCGCTGACCAGCTCCACCCAACCGTCCTCGCGGTAGATGGGGCGCAGACCGTTGCACGGGCAGGCGTCGTTAGTATTCACGCCCACGCGCAGCACCAGCTCGCCCATCGCAAACAGCGATGAACACGGCTGCCCGGGAAATTTCGGATTGCCAAACGCCGCCTGCTTGCGGCGACCGAACAGCAATACGTCCGGATACGCAGCCGGCAACTCGCGCACCTTGGCATCCGGCACCGGTTTTTTCGCCAGCACACATTCCCGATTGACGATCAGCGCACCATCCATGCAAATAAACATCACCTGCTGGCACACCGGCCGAAACAACTGCTGTAGCTGGTCGTACGGACGCCCCGAAGCAATCACGAACAGCACGCCCTTGCCGGTCAACCGGCGAATCACATCAAACACAGCAGGAGAAACCTGCTGCTCGCCATGCAGCAGCAACGTGCCGTCGCAATCGCACACGACCATTTTTTGAACACTCGCCATCGGTTTCTCCCTCCCCTCTGTCTGATAAACGAAAACCCGCCCTTTGGGCGGGTTTCCCCTTTAAACCTTATTTCTTGATCAGCTTGACCTTGGCACCGTTGCCGATACCAGCAGCGTTGGCATCGTCGGTGTCGATATGCATCTCCAGGCGGAACGCCTCGTTTGCACGCACCTGCACGCCGAGGAACACCGTCGGGCGCTCGGCACCGTCGATCACCTCAACGTCCACGTACTCACCGTCCTGCACGTTGAAGCGGCGGGCTTCGTCCAGGCTCATGTGGATGTGACGGTTGGCAATGATGCAGCCTTCCTTGACGGTCACGATCCCCTTCGGGCCAACGATGGTCACACCGGCCGAACCGGCGATATCGCCCGATTCGCGCACCGGCGGTTTGACCTTCAGCACGAACGAATCGGTACGGGAGATCTCCACCTGCGTCGCCTTACGCACCGGACCAAGCACGCGCACCTTTTCGATGGCACGCATAGACGGACCGACCAGCGTCAGCTGTTCTTTGCAGGCATACTGCCCCGGCTGGGACAGATCCTTAAACGGCGTAAGCTGATAACCGGCGCCAAACAGCGTCTCAACGTCTGCCTGCGTGAGGTGGATGTGACGGGCAGAAACGCCCACCGGCACCAAACCGTCACCGCCGGTTGCAGACGTCGGCTGCACACCGCCCTCTTTCATCACGCGAGCAACGATCTCAGCGATCATTTCGGAACTATACTGCATGGAGAAATCCTCCCTTTGGGTAATTTAGATAATGCGGAAGCCATCCTTCAGCACGCAACGACGCCAACGGGTGAAGCTACGAGCCGAGGTGAGACCTTCGCCGGTCGGACCGGCAATGGTGAAGGTCGTATGACCCTCGCCGCCAAAACCGATACCGGCATACGACGGCGCGTTTTTCACGAAAATCGTGGTTTCCACCGCATACGCAAAGCACGTGAGATTATCCACGTTCTTGGAATGCATGTGCGCGGTGTGACGGTTGCCATGCTCGGCCTTGACCGCCCAATCGATCGCCTGATCGATGTTGTTGACGCGCACGATCGGCAGGATCGGCATCATCAGCTCTTCCTGCACGAACGGATGCTCAAAGCCCGTTTCGCAAATGATGCAACGGATATCGTCACCGACGTTCACGCCGATCATACCAAGCAACACCTTCGCGTCGCGACCAACGCACTTGCGGTTGATGATCTTGCGGACCTTGCCATCCTTACCGGCTTTGTCCACCAACACCACCTCGGCCAGCTTATCCGCCTGCTCCTTGGTGATCTTATACGCACCGGCCTTCTGCATGGCCGCCATCAGCTCATCGGCGATGTTGGCAAACGCGAAGCATTCCTTCTCCGCAATGCTGGGCAGGTTATTATCAAACGAGCAACCGTCGATGATGTCCTGGCCGGCCTTCTGAATATCGGCCGTATCATCGACGATGACCGGCGGGTTACCGGCACCGGCACCGATCGCCTTTTTACCGGACGACAGCACCGCACGCACCACGCCCGGACCACCGGTGCACACCAACAGCTTAATGAGCGGATGCTTATACATCACGTCGGCGGATTCCAGCGTCGGCTTATCCATCGATGCCACCAGCATGTCCGGACCACCGGCCGCCTTGGAAGCACGGTTGATGAGGTCGACGGCATAGTTGGAGGTGGCAATGGCGTTCGGGTGAGGATTGAACACCACACCGTTACCGGCCACGATCATACCGATGCTGTTGCAGATCACCGTCTCGGACGGGTTGGTGGACGGCGTGATCGCGCCCACAACACCAAACGGCGCACGCTCCAACAGCGTCAGACCGTTGTCGCCGGTCTTGACCTCGGCGTTGATGTCCTCGGTACCCGGGGTCTTATCCGCCACCAAGTGATGCTTGGCAATTTTGTGCGCAACGCGGCCCATGCCGGTCTCCTTTACGCCCATTTCCGCCATGATCGGTGCTTCCTCGCGCGTGAGACGACGAATCTCGGTAATGATCTTCTCGCGCTCCTCCAGCGTCATGCGACGCACGGCCTTATAACCGTCGTTCGCAGCGGCAATGGCGTCGTTCATATCGCCATAGATACCGATCAAACGGCGACCGTTATATTGCGTGGAGCTCCACGGCGCAGCAGTATCGGCGGTTTTCACAGCCGGTGCACTGCCGGTTTTGCTGCCGTTCATTTCGCGCAAAACAGCGGCCACTACGCTCTGGATATCTTTTTCCGAAATAGCCATAGGATAATCTCCTTACCTTAACAGTTAATTATGCAAGCTTCTGTGTATCCAGCGCGATCATGTACTCCTCGTTGGTCGGGATCACCCACACCTGGATCTTCGAATTGTCGGTCGAGATCTTGCCGGTGCTGTGCATACCGTCGTTGGCGGCGGTATCCAGCTCGATGCCAAAGTTCTCGAGATCCGAAAGCGCCAGCTCACGGATACGCGTGGCGTGCTCACCGATACCGCCGGTGAACACGATAGCATCCACGCCGTTCAGCTCGGCGGCAAACGCACCGATGTAACGCTTGACGGCGTTGCCCAGCATTTTCTCGGCCAAAATCGCTTTCTTATCACCGGCTTCAGCCGCGTCGCTGACGTTGCGGCAATCGGAGTGACCGAAAATGCCCTGGAAGCCGGACTGCTTGTTGAGAATGTTCTCCATCTCTTCCGGCGTGTAGCCCTTGGTCTTCATCAGATAGGTGACGACCGTCGGATCAATAGAGCCGGAACGCGTACCCATCGGCACACCCTCCTGTGGCGTAAAGCCCATCGTGGTGTCGATCGCCACACCGTTCTTCACCGCGGTGATGGACGAGCCGTTGCCGAGGTGACAGGTGATGACCTTCAGCTCGCTCGCCGGTTTGCCGACCAGCTCGGCCGCCTTAGCCGCTACGTAGCGGTGGGACGTGCCGTGGAAGCCGTAGCGACGAATGTTATCTTCCTCGTAGAATTTATACGGGATAGCGTAGATGTAACGGAAATCCTCGATCTGCGTATAGAACGAGGTATCAAACACGCCGACCTGCGGCTTGCTCGGCATCAGACGAGAGCACGCCTTATAACCGGCGATAGCGGGCGGTCCGTGTAACGGATTGATCGGCACGATGGATTCCAGATACTTCAACACCGACTCGGTGATGATCTGCGAGCCCTGCAACGTGCCACCGTGAGCAAAACGGTGACCCACTGCATCGATCTCCTCGATCGACTCGATCACGCCGGTATCGCCGCCGACCAGCAGATCCATAACGATCTTCATCGCATCGTCGTGGTCGTTCAGCGTGACGTTGGCTTTGTAATCGTCGTGACCCGGGCGCTTATGCGTCACCGCACCGTCGATGCCGATACGCTCACACAGACCCTTCGCCATCACATCGCCGTTATCCATGTTAAACAGCTGATATTTCAGCGAGGACGAGCCTGCGTTGATAACCAGAATTTTCATAGCTTATTGCCTCCGTTTTAATAAATCAGTGAAACGCCGGCATCCGCACACGTCTCGGTCCACAAGGCAGCAGGCTGGATATCGGTCACTACCGTATCCACGTCTGTCAGATCGCCGATCTTGACAAAGGATGTCTGGTCAAATTTCGAATGGTCAGCCACCAAAATGCGGTTTCTTGCCGCCGCAAACATCGCCTGCTTTATTTGGGCGTTGGAGTCGTTAGAATCGGAAATACCAAAATTGATATCCAAGCCCTTGCATGAGCAGATCGCCGTATCCACACGGAAGTTGCGGATAGTCTTTTCGGCGTTGGCATCCACCAGCGCCAGTGCGCCGGTCTTGAGCACACCACCGGTGCAGATCACGTGCCAATCGTCTTGATCGGCCACCTCCATCAAAATCTCAATAGAGTTGGTAATCAGCGTAATGTTATGCTTGCTACGAATGCATTTGGTGATATACAGCGTCGTTGAGGACGCATCCATCATAATATAATCGCCATCGTGGATCATATCGGCAACCTTCAGCGCAATGGCTTGCTTTGCCTCCGCGTTGGTGCGCTGACGCACCTTATACGGTAGATCCATGTTCAGGCTATGGTTGGCGATCGCACCGCCATAGGTCTTTTGCGCCAGACCCTCACGGTCCAGCTTTTCGAGGTCGCGGCGAATGGTCTCCTCCGTCACGTTGAATTCGCGACTGAGATCGGCCACAATGACCTTACCGGTCAGCGCCAGCTTTTCCAGAATGGCATTACGCCGTTCAAGTGCTAACATAAACCGCCGTTCTCCTTTTCATCATGTTGAAGTTACAGAATGCTCTCCCACATCTGGGGGGCCGGATTCGGAATAATAGAGCTATCCAGCAGCATGCCGCCCTGGCCCACTTCCTTTTCCGCACGTTCGATTGCCGCCGTTACCGCCGACACCGAACCGGTTAGATACAGGTACGATTTGCCGCACATACCGCGCGCTAAACGCAACTCGATGAGCGACACCATCGCCGTCTTGGCGGCCATATCCGCCGCCACGATTGCCGCCGCCGCCGAGAAGGTCTCCAGCACGCCGAGTGCTTCCGGCTTGCCGACCTCGTTGGCACCGTAGATCGCACCAAACAGCGACTCGTGCGGATTACCCAGCACAAAGCTGTCGATCATCTGCTGCTCATACTTCGCAAGCGCCGCATCTACCGATGCGCGCACAGCGGACAGCTCACCGGCAACCAGTACCATGTACTTGCCCGGACAGACGACCTTCGCCTCGATAATATCCACCTGAGCAGTCTTGACCATCAAGTCCGCGGCAGATACACCGGACGATACCGTCTTTAATTCACACATACCAATCGCTCTGCGCATACGACAAGAGCCTCCTTAAACCGCGATCGTCACGAATTTATCGTTGACGTCGGTGACTGTTCCGTTGACGGAAGAATGAATGTTGACGCTGAGTTTCCCGTCAACCGCCGCACCGATCGGCTGACCGACCTGCACAGCATCGCCGACCTTAACGGTGGGCATCGCCGGCACACCGATATGCATCGACATGGGGATACGCACCTGCTTCACCGGCACCGATGCTTCGGTAACCGGAGCCGGACGGTCGTACTTGGTCACGCCCAAACGAGCCGTCAGGCGAGCGACCGGCACACGGCGATAATCGCGCACCGCCACGACCGGCGCAGGCTTCACGTCCTGCGGCGGACGCACACCGGCCGCACGAAGTTTATTCTTGGTTGCCTGTAACAGCGAACGGGGCGACAGACCCTGCCCGCAGGCGTACATCTCACACAGCGCACATCCGCAGCAGAAAGCGGAATCGAGATACGGCTGCACATCCGAATACTGCCCATGCGAGGCCGCGCGCATAAAGCGCGCCGGGTCGATCGGATGCCCCAACACGTGGCGCGGGCACAGATCGCTGCAGTAGTTGCAATGGCAGCAGGCCGCCATGGCACGGTGATAATCCGCCGATACCTTGCGTTTCTTCTGCTGTACGACAAGGTGATCACCCGGCAACACAATGACCGCGTTAGAGGTCTTGGTGATCAGCGTCGCCGGCGAGCCGAGACCGCCCATCATCAGACCGCCCATCACATACGCCGGGTCGGACGTAGTGATCTCGCCGGCCAGCGGCAGAATATCCCCCACCGTCGCACCGATCGGTGCCAGCACGGTAATGGGGTTACTTACCTCGCCGCAAATCGTCACGTATTTGTGCGTGACAGGTCGACCCTGCAACGCATGCCATGCGTTGAGGATGGTTTCGACATTGAACACCACCACGCCCTCCGAGATCGGCAGCGCACCCGGTGCGACTACGCGACCGGTTGCCTCATAAATGAGCACGATCTCATCGCCGGCCGGATAGATCTCCGGTAACAGGCTGATGGCCATATTATGATAATTGGGCAGCAGGGCTTCGCATGCGGCGACTGCGCCATGATAGGCTTCTTTCACGCCGATCAGCACCTGCTCTGCGCCCAGGATTTTCCCAATCAGATCCAATGTGTCGAGAATTTCACGCGCGTGCGACTCCAGCACCTGACGGTGCAGCTTGAGCAGCGGCTCACACTCGGCACAGTTTAGGATAATCGTATCTGCCGCTTTGTTCAGCTTAGCGTACGAAGGAAACCCGGCACCGCCGGCACCCACAACGCCCTGCTCGCGCAAGACAGCAGAGATTTCTTCAAATGTCATTTCAAGTTCACCCCGGATAAACCGATCTTGTCATCCACGATACCGACGATAGCAGCATCCACCGGAGCCTCGGCCATATCGCAACCCACACGGGCAGCGCTACCGAGCGCAACAAGCACCACCTCGCCGATGCCGGCGCCGACATTGTCGACAGCGACCAGACGGGTGACGTTCTGATCCATTTCGGCAAGCGTTTCCACAACCATGAATTTGCTGCCGACCAGATTATCGTTTTTGCGTGTGGAAACAATGCTTCCAATCACTTTACCAATAAGCATAGTTGTACCTTTCCCCGTTTCGAGATTTCCGGCAGGGGAACTGCGGGAACAGTTCCCCTGCCTTGACCGCAGACTTCCTTACGGCAAAATCTTCTCGACATCGCTGTGCGGACGCGGGATCACGTGGACGGCGATCACTTCGCCCAGACGGGCAGCAGCGGCATTGCCGGCCTCGGTCGCCGATTTAACAGCGCCCACATCGCCACGGACCATGACGGTCACCAAGCCGGAGCCGATCTTCTGGGTGCCGATCAGGGTGACGTTAGCCGCCTTGACCATAGCATCCGCCGCCTCGATAGCAGCGACCAAGCCGCGGGTCTCGACCATACCAAGAGCTTCCATAGCCATAACAGTTTCCTCCTTTTAGAATACTTTGGTTTAAAAATGGACTTTCACTAACAAGAGAAAAATTACGCAGTCGGCAGAATCTTCTCGACGTCGCCATGCGGACGCGGGATGACATGCACCGCCACGATCTCGCCCAAGCGAGTAGCAGCGTTCTTGCCGGCTTCGGTTGCGGCCTTAACAGCACCGACGTCGCCACGGACCATGACGGTCACCAAGCCGGAGCCGATCTTCTGCGTGCCGACCAACACGACGTTAGCCGCCTTGACCATCGCATCAGCCGCTTCAACAGCAGCCACCAGACCGCGAGTTTCTACCATACCCAGAGCTTCGAGTTCCATTGTTTTTTCCTCCTTAGAATTGACTGTTTATTATGTTAATTTTCATAACAACCGATTGTGTGTGACACCGTTACACGGTGTTCTGCGGACGGGATGCGGACATCTTGACCAACCGCTGCACTTCCTCGTGCGGATTGGCGATGACCGCGTGCGCCACCGGCTTGCTGAGGCTTTTGTTCATGGCAGCATCCACGGAGGCTTGCACCGCCGCGACCTCGCCCTCGACGATGATCGTGACCAAGCGACCACCGAATTTGCGCTCCCACGTAACAAACCGGACGCCGGCCGTCTTGAGCATCAGATCCAGTGCATCGATGGCGGCAACCACGCCAACCACTTCAACAAATCCCAGTGACTTCATGAGTGTACTCCTTCGTTAAAACTTCGGTAAGATCGCTTCGACCTCGCTGTGCGGACGCGGGATCACGTTGACGGCGAACAACTCGCCCAAACGCTCCACCGCGGCCTTGCCGGCTTCGGTCGCTGCCTTGACAGCGCCCACGTCACCGCGAACGATGACGCTGACCAGACCGGAACCGATCTTTTCGGTGCCGACCAGCACGACGTTTGCCGATTTGGTCATGGCATCGGCCGCATCGATCGCCGCCGTGAGGCTGCGCGTCTCGATCATACCAAGTGCTTCCATAGACATTTGCTTGCCCTCCTATCAGGTCTTGTCAAAACCGCTGATCTTCAGCATCTTCTCCGTATCCTCGGTCGGACTCGGGATGATGTGCTCGCTGATGACGTCCGAAACCTTTCGGGCCGCCTCAGCCGCCGCTTCCATCGCCGAACGCACCGCCGAAACGGAGCCGCGGAACTTCACCACCACGATGACCGGCACCGGAAGTCCCGTCGGGTCGCCGGGTTTGTTTTTATCTAAATTTTCCACCCGGACGTCCGCGGCCTTGCAGCCGGCGTCGACAGCGACAAAACCAGCCGTTACACCGTAGACCTCTAAAATACCGGTAGCCTCATGCATGATGATAACTCCTTACGTTTACTCGTTGATGATCGCGATCTTGAGGCCCGCCTGCGACAGGTTGGTCTCCAGCGCTTCGTTCATCTGCGACAGCGGGAACTTGTGCGTGATAAGCTCCTTCACCGGCAAGCCGATGGCCAACGCACGCTTGAGGAAATCAAACGTGGTGGCATAGTCACGCAGCGTGTATACCCACGAGCCGACCAGCGTGATCTCCTTCGCGCACAGATCGAAGTGCGGATTGATGGAGGCCGGGCCGCCATCCACAAAGAAGCCGAGCTCGCACAGACCGCCGCCATTGCGAATGAAGTGGTAGATATTCGCGTGAGCCACCGCAGAGCCGGTGCACTGGAACGCGAAATCGGCCAGATAACCGCCGAACGCCGCTTTCACGCCGCCGGCCAGCTCATCGACACCACCCTTGAAGTCGTTGAAGTTGACCGTAGCATTGGCACCCAGGCGCTTGGCAAATTCCAGACGCTTCGGGTTGCCGTCCACCGCCACGATGTTCTCGATGCCCATGGTGCGAAGCACCGCCACGCACAGCAGACCGATCGGACCGCAGCCCTGCACGACCACGCGGCTGTTAAACCGCAGGATGCCGGTCGTCTTGGCACGCTCCACCGCGTGGATAAGCACCGCGCTCGGCTCGATCAAAATACGGGAATCCAGATCCAGGTCGCTCACGTTAAACACGGTCGAACCCTTGCGGATCAGCATGTAATCTGCAAACCAGCCGTTTAAGTGAACGTCGTCATCCGGCAGCAGGCCGTACACGTCCGCCGCACCGACGTTTTGCTTGTTCAGATCGTACATCGTGATATCCGGATCGTCCTGGAAGATCATGCAGGTGACCACCTTGTCACCCACCGCCAGCGGTTTGCCGGCGCTGTCCTTCTTCACGTTTTTGCCCATCTTCACGATCTCGCCGGTACCCTCGTGACCAAGCGCCACCGGAATGAGGCTGAACGGATCGCGGACATACTCGTGAGCGTCGGTGCCGCAGACACCGCAGCCCTCCACCTTCACCAGGATATCGTCGTCACCGACCGCCGGCATCGGATACTCTTTGATCTCAAACTGCTTGAGCTTGGTGAGCATCGCGACGTGCGCCGTTGCCGGCACGCCGGCCACCGGAGCCTTCGCCGGAGCCGCAGCCGAGCCACCGCGCATATCCGAGAGCACCTGACGGACAATTTCTTCAATATTGGCAGAATTCATGTCCATATATCTCTATCCTTTCCTTAAAAATATTTCTGTTCAAAGACTTGCTTGCCATACGCCGCCAAAGCGGTATCCTGCTCCTCGCTGCCACCGCTGACACCGAGGCCGCCGATCACCTGCCCTGCTGCGTTTTTGAGAGGCTCACCACCGCCAAAGATCACGATCTTGCCTTGGTTGGTGAACTGAATCCCATACAGCGAGCCGCCCGGCTGCGCCAAAGGCTTTAAGTCTGAGGTGGACATCTTTAGCGATACCACCGTGAACGCTTTGTTAAACGCGACGTCATAGCTGGCGATGTACGCCCCGTCCATGCACTCGACCAGTACCGGCCGTGCCGCGTTGTCGCTTACCGCCACCACGCAGGGGAAGCCAAACTCCTTCGCCTTGGCCTTGACCTGCTCGGCCAGCCACAGCGCCTGCTCCAGCGATACATTGCTCCGGATGGCCTGCAGCTCCTGCGCGACCGCACGGGCGATTTCTGTCACATTCGGTTGCACAGCGCAAGCCTCCTTTGCTAAAAATTTCGGTTTTTGTGGGTTTCTACCCTAACAATACCACATAAATCCACAAAATGCAAGTGGTAAATGTGGTTTTTGTTTGGTTTTTCTATTTTTTTAATGATAAATCGGCGGGCCGGGTTGATTTAAGTAATCCAACAGCTCCGGAATACCCTCGCCGGTGACCGAATCCACACGAAACACGCGTTCGCAACCGGCTAAACGCAACCATTGCTCCGCGCGGTCGGGGTTACCGTCGTTACACTGCGTCACGATGCCGATGACCTCGCGGTTGACCATGCTGGTGCAGCAAGGCGGATACAGCGAATACGGCTCGCTCGCATTCATCAGCAGTCCCACCACGTCTGCCTCGTACGCATACAGCGCCAACGCACGCCCCAGATGATTGGTCTGCATATATTCGCCCGGCGTATCAATAAGGCAATCGCCATAGCCGATATACTGGGTTTTGTGATAGTGGATGCTTTCTCCGCGCAGCGCCTGCGTGAGCGTGGTCTTACCGGCCTCACTCCGCCCGACCAACATCAGCTTACGCATTAGGTCTTGGTGACCGGGCAAACGGTGAAGCCCAGCCGTTCGCGGCAGTAGTCGCACATCGCCTGCATAGCCGACTCCACCTCCGACACGGTGCCGGTGACGATGACCGTACCGCTGAAGCGATCGACAAACCCCAGCTCGGCGCCGGAGGCCTTGATAGCCAGATCGGCGGTAATGATGGCTGTTTCTGCCGGGCTGATGGTGAGCACACCGATAGCGGACTTGGCATAGTCCACCGAGGGATCCAGACCCAGCTTGCGGTACAGCACCGGATCGGGGCTGGCCACAATGTGCGCAAGCGTGATCTGTTTGCCGGGGACTAACTCCTGCACAATGCGCAATTTGCCGTCTTGATCCGGCACGATATTTCGCAGATCCATCAGCCTGCACACCTCCTTTTGGGCATAGTTGCCCTACTTTTACTATTATACAATTATAGTGTAGTACATCGGCACGCAATTGTCAATGGGAAAATCGAAAATTTCCCACACAAATCCACATTTTTTTGTCGATTGGGGTTGTTTTGCCAAGCAAAACCAAAACAAAACAGTCTAAAACCGTGCCAAAAACACGATTTTAGACTGTTTTCGCTGTTACCAGAGCTTGCGGTAGATCTCCGCGATCTCCTCTTTGGTGGGATAACGCGGATTGGTGGCAGTGCAAGCATCCGCCAAAGCGGCCTCAGCCATCGCCTCCACGCGGGACATATACTCCCCTTCGCTGACCACGCCCATCTCGGAAATGGACAGCGGGATCCCCATCTCTTTATTCATAAATTCCATGTAGCCGGTCAGCGCACGAATGGTGGTGACCTCGTTTAAATTCTGCACGCCAAGCGTCCGCGCCACCACACAATATTTGCGCACGCAGGGCGGATACGCCTGCTTGCTGCGGCTGTGCTTATCGATCTCGGAGTTGAACTCGATGATGTGCGGCAGCAGCATGGCGTTGGCACGACCGTGCGGAATGTGGAACTGTGCGCCCAACTGATGCGCCATGCCGTGATTGAGACCCAGCGACGACGCATTAAACGCCAATCCGGCCAGGCAGGAGGCAATGTGCATTTTGCGGCGGGCATGGCTGTCCCGGTTATCCGCATACGAGCGCAGCAGGAACTGACCGCAGATCTCAATGGCTTTTTCGGCCAGTGCAGCGGAAAACTCGTTGTTGTTGATGGAAACGTACGACTCGATAGCGTGCGTCATAACGTCCATGCCGGTATCGGCCGTTATGGCCGGCGGCACCGATTTGACCAGCTCCTCATCGAGGATCGCCTCGTCCGGCGTCATATCGTCTGCCACCAACGGGTATTTCGTACCGGCGGCACTATCCGTTATCACCGCAAACGAGGTGACCTCGCTGCCGGTGCCGGAGGTGGTGGGAATAGCGATCAACCGCGGGAAAAAGTCCGGCTGCATGGCCTGCGCCATTTTGCGGATCGCCTTGGAAAGGTCCATGGCCGAGCCGCCGCCGATTGCCACCATGCAATCCGGGTTGCAATCCAGCGCCGCCTTGACGCCGACGACCACCTTTTCGATAGGCGGATCCGGCACGACATCGGAATACACGCTGTACACCACGCCGGCACGGTCGAACCGATCGGTCACGTGGCGCACCAGACCGCTGGTGACCACAAACGGATCGCAAATGAGCATCGCACGCTTAGCGCCCATGTTAGACAAGCGATCTAACGCGTGTTCGCCAAAGTATATTTGAGTATGAACACCGAATTCCTTATACATAACGCACCCTGACTTTCGGTAAAGGTTTACTTATATCCTTATACTACCACAGCTTCACAGAAAAATCAATACAATCCCACAAATTTCAAAACCGCTTGATTTTGGACGTCATTGTGATATAATGACGGCGAGGTGATCGTATGTCGGATTTCTTTCAACACTATCGCGTGGAGGTCGGCAACCCGACGCCCACCGCCTTTTGCAACAGCATTGACGTATACCAAGACGGCACTACCCCTCTGTGGCGCGACATTGACGGACGGCTGTGGGGCATGAGCGGTCACAGCCACATGGGGCACATCGGTATGTTTTGCGGCACCTGCCCCGAGGATATGCGCGAGCTCTACCCCATTCAAACGGCGTTTTCGGTCGGCAAGGCCGGTGAAGCGTTTGATGCCATCCGCTTTCCGGACGGCGTGTTACCGCGCGGCAGCATCTGGCCGTTCGGGCTGTATATCTGCCCCGGCACTCACCGCTTTTTCTGCTTTTTCCACAACGAAAGCGGATGGAACGGACACGGCACCGGCTACGACGCGTGGGGACTGTGCGAATCCCCGAAGAAGGACTCGGATTTCCGGCATATTGGGCTGATGCACTCGGACGATGAAGGACGCACCTGGCACTTCGACCGTTGGGTGCTCAGCGGCGAGCAAGTAGGATTTACCGAGCTGTACAAACCGTCCGACGACAGTGCAGCAGGCCAGCCGTTTGGTATCATCCATCTGGGCAGCGGCGATTTCTCGCTGTTTGCGGATGACGACTATCTTTACCTATTCTATAATATTATCCGCATTGATATGCACGCCGAAATGTGGGACGGTTGCGACGTGTTCGTAGCACGCACGCGGCGACGCAACGACGGTGTGATGGGCGATTTCGTCAAATACTATAACGGTGCATTTAGCGAGCCGGGCAACCTCGGGCGCGAAACCGCCATTGCCAAAAACTCGTGGCATCCGCGCGTGGTGCGTCTCAAACAGCATGACCTCTATCTTATGTCCTCCTGCCATATCCGCACACACGTGCCGCAGGGCGTAGTGGAAAACGTTATCGAGCTGCGTACCTCCACCGATCTGCTGCATTGGAGCGAGCCGATACGCGTGGAAAAGGACGGCAAGCCGTTTGGCAACCACTATTGCGCCATCGTCCCCAAAGGGACGGAGAACACGCCTTTTGCATGCGACGACGACTTCTACTTTTTTCTTAACCATAACGGCACCGACGTGATCGCGTGGGACGCTCAACTGATTGAACAATAAAAAATCCCGGTCTGATGACAATGTCATTACGTTAAGACAGCCGGTCATTCTGAGGAGGGCGTAGCCCGACGTGAGAATCCGTTTTTAAGATTACGGATTGCCACGGTCGCTACGCTCCCTCGCAATGACGGACGAGCTTGATGACATTGGTCTGATGACCGGGATTTTTTTAGTTTTTGCTTTGAATGTATTTGTCGATGGCAGCGGCGGCTTTTTTGCCGGCACCCATCGCCAGAATGACCGTGGCCGCGCCGGTGACTGCGTCACCGCCGGCATACACGCCCTCAATAGAGGTCAGACCGTCTTCGTCCGCCTCGATCTCGCCGCGACGCTTGGTTGCCAGCTCCGGCGTGGTCTGCTTGATCAGCGGATTGGGCGACGTACCAAGTGACATGATCACGCAATCCATATCCATGGTGAACTCGCTGCCGGGGATCTCCTTGGGGCTGCGACGGCCGGACGCATCCGGCTCACCCAGCTCCATGCGGATGCAGGTGAGGCTGGCCACCGTGCCGTAGGCCGGATCGCGCGGATCGGTCACCTCGGCCGCACCGATAGAAACCGGATTACACAGCGTCTGGAAGATGATCCCCTCTTCCTCGGCATGCTCCACTTCTTCCTTACGTGCCGGCAGCTCTTCCATGCCACGGCGGTAGACGATATACACGTTTTCTGCACCCAGACGTTTAGCGGTACGCGCC
>JAFUPS010000030.1 GCA_017481085.1 Clostridia bacterium
GAGCCACCGGCCATGCCGGCCTGCTGCGGAATGCGTTTTTCGATGAGAATATCCACCGCCGGCGTGAGCTCGGCAGCCTCGTAAAACAGCGCCGCCGCTTTCCACGCGGTGTTGCGTTCATCCGCCGGCAGCGTTTCATCCGAAACGGTCAGGCGAATACCCTCGCCGCCGGGAATGAGCGTGACCGTGTCACACAGGTCCACCGTTTGCATCACCGAGCGCAGCAGATGATACCCATCTGCGCGGCGGCCGGTGATATCCAACGTCAAATTGATCTTCGCCGGTGCGTCGATCGCACAAGGTCGGCCTATATCGTCAGTCATCGGAACTCCTCCAAAAATTCATCAATGCGCTTGAGCGCCTCTTGAATGTGCTTGACAGAGTAGCAATACGACACGCGCAGGAAGCCCTCGCCGCACGCACCGAACGCCGTGCCCGGCACCACCGCCACGCGCTTTTCGTTCAGCAACCGGCGGCAGAATTCCTCCGAGCTCAGGCCGGTGATCTCCACCGACGGGAACACGTAAAACGCGCCCTCCGGCTCAAAGCACGGCATGCCGATCTTGCGGAATCCGTCCACGATCAGACGGCGGCGCGCATCGTATTCCGCGCGCATGTATTCCACGTCCTCGTCGCCGTTGGTCAGTGCCTCGATGGCCGCATACTGCGCGGTGGTGGGGGCACTCATAATGCCGTACTGGTGCAGCTTGAGCATCTGCTCCATCACCGGCTTCGGACCGCAGGCATACCCCAGACGCCAGCCGGTCATGGCGTACGCCTTGGAAAACCCACTCACCAGAATGGTACGCTCCCACATACCGTCGATCTCGGCAAAGCTGACGTGGCGTTCGCCACCGTAGGTCAGCTCGGCGTAAATTTCATCCGACAGCACCATGATATCGGTGCCGCGCAATACCTCGGCAATTTCCTCCAGATGCTCGCGGCGCATCACGCCGCCGGTGGGGTTATTGGGATACGGAAGGATCAGCAGCTTCGTTTTGGGGGTGATCGCTGCCTTCAGCGTCGCCGCGGTCAGGCGGAAGTCGTCCTCCGCACGCGTTTCGATCGCCACAGCCACGCCGCCGGCCAGATTAGCCAACGGTGCGTAGCACACAAAGCTGGGGCTGGGGACCAGCACCTCGTCGCCCGGGGCTACCAGCGCGCGCATGGTGAGGTCGATAGCCTCGCTGCCGCCCACCGTCACCACGACCTCGCTGGTCGGATCGTACTGCAGCGTAAACCGCCGCTTGAGGTACGCCGCGATCGCCCGGCGCAGCTCCACAAAGCCGGCATTGGGGGAATACCACGTCTTCCCCTTTTCCAGCGTATCTATGCCCGCCTGCCGGATGTGCCACGGCGTGGAAAAATCCGGTTCGCCGATGGTCAGCGCGATCACGTTATCCAGCGACGCCGCCATATCGAAAAAGCGGCGGATGCCGGACGGCTGTGTCGCTACCAGCCGGGGGTTTAAGAGTTTCTCGTAATCCACTCAGAAAACCTCTCTCTCGTCGCGTTCCTCCGTCAGGAACATCACGTTCTTATCCTTATACCGGCGCAGCACGAAGTGCGTAGCGGTCGACACCACCGAATCCAGCGTCGCCAGACGCTTGGATACGAACATCGCAACCTCCTTGAAGGTGCGGCCGGTGACGACGATGGAAAAATCGTAACCGCCGGACATGAGGTAGACCGATTCCACTTCTTCAAACCCGGCAATACGCTCGGCAATGGCCTCAAAACCGGCGTCACGCTTAGGTGTTACGCGCAGCTCGATGAGCGCGGTAACGTACTCGCGGTCGGTCTTATCCCAGTCGATGAGGGCTTTGTAGGCGCGGATGACACCGGTCTTCTGCCACTCGTCGATCTGGTCGGCCACCTCTGCCTCGGTCTTGCCGGTCATCACAGCCAGTTGCTCCAGCGTCAGGCGAGCGTCGTTATCCAATAATTTCAACAGTTTATCCATGTCGGTCACTCCTTTTCGGTTTCCATAATTACAGCAAACAATTCACGCAACCGTTCGTCACGGTCGTTTAAGTACAGCCAGCCCCACATCGTTTCGAAGCCGGTCGCGCGGTGATAATCCTGCCCACCGCGAGCGGTGTGGGCGTTACGCCCACGCTTGAACACCGCCAATTCCTCCTCGGTGAGTAGCGGCTCGATCTTGGCAAACGCCTTCGCCTGCGCACCGGCACACACGTAGGAGACGGCCATTTTGTGCAGCACACCGGTGGGGCGGTTGGCCTCCACAGCCAGGTATTCGCGCACCATCAGCTCGTAAACGCCATCCCCCACGAACGCCAGCGTAATGGGCGACAGGTCACGCGTATCCACTTTTGCCGGGTACAATCGCATTCGTTCGTCCCCCATCAATAGAAGAAGTCAAATTCAAAATCGTACATGCTCACCGTATCGCCCTCCTGGATACCGGCGGCAATCAGCGCGTCGATAATGCCGGCACGCTGTAGCAAGCGCTGGAAGTATTGCAGACCCTCGTAGTCCTGCAGGTCGATGGTGCGCATGGTGTTGAGCAGCCAGTCCGCTTCCACAAAATACACACCGTCCTGCACGTCTACCTTGACGGTGTGGTCGGCGGCCTCGTCCAGCTCTGCCATAGTCAGCGGCTCCGGCTCGTATTCCTTGATAGGCGGCAGCTCCGGCAGCTTGCCGGCGAGGTATTTGACCAGCTCGTCGGTGCCCTGCGCAATGGCGGCCATCATCTCGAAATACGGCAGACCGCGCTTTTCCATTTCCGCGCGGAAGCTCTCTAGCTGTTCATCGGTGGCGAGGTCGGCTTTGTTGCCGGCCACCACCATCGGTAGCTCGGCCAGCGCCGGATTGAAAATGGCCAGCTCACGGTTGATGGTATCGAAATCGGTGATCGGATCGCGGCCCTCGCTGCCCGAAATATCCACCACGTGCACCAGCATACGGCAGCGCTCCACGTGCCGCAAGAACTCAAACCCGAGCCCCACGCCGGTGCCGGCACCCTCGATGACACCGGGGATATCGGCCATCACAAACGACGCGCCCTGTGCCACGCGCACCACACCAAGCACCGGCAAACGGGTGGTAAAGTGATAGTTGGCGATTTCCGGCTTGGCCTCGCTGACCACCGAGATAAGGGACGATTTGCCCACGTTCGGGTAGCCGATCAACCCCACGTCCGCCAGCAGCTTCAGCTCCAGCCGCAGGTTGAATTCCTCGCCCGGGATGCCCGGCTTAGCAAAGCGCGGCGCTTGACGGGTGGGGGTGGCGAAGTGCTGGTTTCCCCAGCCACCGCGACCGCCACGGGCAATGACCGCACGCTCCACCGACGACAGATCGGCCATCAAGCGCCCGGTGTTTTCGTCAAATACCAGCGTTCCCTTGGGCACGCGGACCTCGCAATTCTCGCCCTTGTGACCACTGCACCGCTTGGCGCGGCCGTTTTCGCCGCGCTGTGCGATATACTTGCGCTTGTAACGGAAATCCGACAGCGTGTTCATGCCGTGGTCCACCACGAACACCACGTCGCCGCCGTGACCGCCGTCGCCGCCGTCAGGACCGCCGGCCGGCATGTATTTTTCACGATAAAACGATACCGCTCCGTCGCCGCCGTTGCCGGCCTTTACGTAAATTTTTGCCTTATCAATAAACACGGTTTTTCTCCTTATTCTGCCAACACTTTTCCTTATACCATATATCTTATATACTATACATGATTTTATCCCGAATGTCAAACAAAAGAAAAAAAAGAAAGCGCCGACACCAACTTCATCAAGAGCAAACCGACCGTCATTCTGAGGAGGGCGTAGCCCGACGTGAAAATCCGTTTTACAAGAAATACGGATTGCTACGGTCGCCACGCTCCCTCGCAATGACAAACATATCTTAATGAAGTCAGCGCCGGAGCGCTTTCCTTTTCCGTGTTTACGCTTTTTTGTTGTTGACCGCGCGGATACCGATCAGAATGCCGATCAGCGCCGCCGCGCTTACCGGCAGCACGATCACCGCCGTCCAGTTGCCGAGCACGCTCTGCAGCACACCGCACAGCAGATATCCCACGAACGACACACCAGCCACCAGCATCGCATACGGCATCTGCGTGTTGACGTGCTTAATGTGATCACATCCCGCGCCGGCCGACGACATGATGGTGGTATCCGAAATGGGCGAGCAATGGTCACCGCATACTGCACCGGCCATGCTGGCGGCGATCGAGATGACCAGAAGCGTAGAGTTGCCTAGCTCGATAAACGGCAACGCTACCACGATGGGCAGCAGAATGGCCATCGTACCCCACGAAGTACCGGTAGCAAACGAAATGCCAAACGCCATAAGGAACAGAATTGCCGGAATGACAATGCCGAAGGTGTTGATATTCTCAGCCGTGAGGATGGTCTTGATAAACTCGGTAGCCCCCAGCGCATTGACGAAGCCCTGCAGCGTCCACGCCAGCGTGAGAATAAGAACAGCCGGCACCATGGCTTTGAAGCCCTGCGGCAGGCAATCGGTAAAGCCTTTGAAGGTGATAACACGGCGGCACATGTAATACACAAAGGTAAAAAGCAACGCCACAAACGCACCGATCACCAAACCGAGCGACGAATTGCAATCCGAGAAGCCGGTGATAAAGTTGAGGAAGTTGGCGTGATCCGGCGTGAAGAAGCCACCGGTATACAGCAGGCCGCACACGCAACCGAGAATCAGCACCACCACCGGAAGAATAAGGTCGATCACCTTGCCGTTCGGGTTGCCCTCCTCCTCGGCGCTTTCCCGCACGTCTATCTTTGCCTGGATCAGCTCCTCCGCACGGCGCATGGCTCCAAAATCCAGGTTACCGATGCTGATGGTGATTACCATGATCAACGTGAGCAGCGCATACAGGTTATAGGGAATCGCCTGAATAAACATAGCGAAGCCGTCAATATCCGCACCGGAATCGCCCAGCGAGGACGTAACCGCCGCCGCCCACGACGAGACCGGCGCAATGATGCACACGGGTGCTGCCGTCGCGTCGATGATGTACGCCAGCTTCTCGCGCGAGATGCGATGCTTATCCGCCACCGGACGCATCACGCTGCCAACGGTAAGGCAGTTAAAGTAGTCATCCACAAAGATCAGCACACCCAGTGCAAAGGTGGCCAACAACGTCCCGGTGCGCGATTTGATGTGCTTGGCCGCCCAACGACCGTATGCCGCCGAGCCGCCGGCTGCATTCATCAGCGCCACCATCATGCCGAGCATGATGAGGAAGATAATGATCATAAGGTTGACATTATCCACCATCGTTTCGAAGATGGACGTAACGGTCATGATAGGGTTAAAATTGGTGTAAAACAGTGCGCCGCAAATAATACCCAAAAACAGCGACAAATACACCTCTTTGGTGATGAGCGCCAACGCAATCGCCACCAGCGGCGGTACCAACGCCCAAAACGTTGCAAACATATGACTTGCTTGTTCCATGAAAAAATCCTCCTACAAAATATAAAACCGCAGAGATCACGCATAAGCAGATCTCCACGGTCACACGGCATTTTCGGCCGACAGTACCCGATAGCGCTCCACAAATACGTGACAGTGTGCCGCATGTTTTGCGACGCCCCAGCAACCGCCGCCCTCGGCCGGGTAAACGGTCACTTCGGCGGAAACGCCTTTCACAGTCGTTATACCATTAGGGGGTCGCCCTTCACAACACCGCACAAATGGTACAGCCAATCAACCGACTGCTACTATTCGGTTCCGCACCTCTATCTGATAGTTGGTTTATGTCATCATAGCATGTCCGACAAATTTCGTCAAGTAGTTACACCATAAGGAAATCGAACTCGCAACGGTTTTTATAAGAAAAACAGAAAAAGAGCCAAAAGATGTCTGTGCGGCGTTGTGGCGTTTGGCTCTCTTATGGTATAAAAAACAACGGCAGAAAAACTTCCGCCGTTGTCAATCTTCCTCTGCTTGTTCCTCAGCCGCGTTTTTAAGCAACCGCGCGGCGGCTTCCTCGCGCAGTTTTCGGATCATGCTCTGCTGTTCCTCCTCGCTGAGCGCCCGAAACCGCAGGACGATTTCCATTTCCTCGGCCGATAGCGTCCCCACGCCGTCAGACAGCCGACCCGTATCGTCCGCCACCGATGTCTGCAGCAAAAACCGAGGGTCGTTATCGCCCAGTACACGCGCCAGCTCCAGCA
>JAFUPS010000031.1 GCA_017481085.1 Clostridia bacterium
AGCATTCAAAAATGTGAGATTTTTGATTCGGAAACAAAGAAAAAAAGGTGGTAATGCTGACGCATTGCCACCTTTTTTGATGCAGTTATACGACAAAAATCACCATTTTTGAACGATTCATCCCTATGACGCATCGCCCTTGGTCGGGGTTGTTTCTCATTTACAGCGTAACGCCGGTTTTGAATATAGCAATCTGGCGATAATCGTTTTGTTCGTTTTTGGTTAACAGATCGCCGCTTGCCAGACTCAACAGATAATCGTACAGCTTTTCCGCTAACCCGTCCATGTCATCACCGGTCAGTAACGTTCCTGCATTAAAGTCGATCCAACTCGCTTTCTTCTCTGCAAGAGGCGTGTTAGTGGCAATTTTGACAGTAGGTACCGGACAACCAAACGGCGTGCCGCGCCCAGTCGTAAACAGTATAATCTGCGCGCCGGCCGCTGCCAATGCCGTGGAAGCAACCAGATCATTTCCCGGCCCTGTAAGCAACGTTAGGCCGGGGGTTTTGACGGTTTCTGCATATTCCAGCACATCTACAACCGGCAACCGTCCGCTTTTACACACACATCCAAGCGACTTTTCCTCTAACGTAGTGATGCCGCCATCCTTGTTGCCGGGGGATGGGTTCTCATAGCAGGGCTGGTGGTTCTCGGTATAATAATCCTTAAAGCCGGTAAGCATATCGACCGCCTTGCCGTATACCTCAGCGGTTGCACAGCGATTGAGCAGTACCTGCTCGGCACCAAACATCTCCGGCACCTCGGTCAGCACCGCACTACCGCCTTCTTCGATCACCGTATCGGTCACACGGCCAACAAGCGGATTGGCCGTCAAGCCGGACAACCCATCCGAACCGCCGCATTTCATTCCCAGCACCAGTTTTGATGTCGGCTGTGGTGTACGACGATCCTGCTGTAACCGTTGCACCAGCTCGTCCACAATTGCCATGGCCGCTTCCAGCTCATCTTCCACAGCCTGACATTCCAAAAACGCCACGCGAGTCAGATCGTAATCCACGTCGGCCAGTAACGGTTTTAGGGTTTCGATGCGATTATTCTCGCATCCGAGCCCTAAAATCAGCACCGCACCGGCGTTGGGGTTTTGCATCAGCGAAAGCAACAGCTTTTGTGTGTTATTGTGGTCGTCGCCAAGCTGCGAACAACCATACGGATGAGGGAAAGCATACACGCCACCACATCCCTTTGCCCGTGAAAAGCTGTAAAGCGAGTTTGCCTTACAAGCAATCAGCTCGGCTGTTTTTGAAATACACCCGACAGTCGGCAAGATCCACAGCTCATTACGAACACCCACCTTGCCGTTTTGGCGCTTGAAACCCATGAATGTCCGGCTTTCTCGGCGATTGACCTTTGGGATCTCCGGATGATATTCATAGGCGGAGGAAGCATCCAATGCCGTATGCAAGTTGTGCGAATGTACGTGCGCACCGACCGGAATATCTTGGGTCGCCGTACCGATTGGATATCCGTATTTGATCACTTTTTCACCGGCAGAAATATTCTGCAATGCAATCTTATGACCGCGCAGCTCACCTTCGGTTACTACCGCTACGTTATCGTTTTTGGCAATCTGAATCGTCTTCATAAGATCTTCTCCATAGCGGCTTTGGCGCCGTTTTCCAATATATCCGTCAAATAAGCTGAAACCGCGGGAACGAACCCGTCGTAGGCAGTCATATCCTCACCCCAGAAATCGACGTTACCGGCGACAGCTCCAGCGAACTCCGCGTAGGTTAAGGCTTTTTCATTGAGCTCTTTGAAGAATGCCAGCACTTCGTCACTATCCTGCAATTCATAGGCGGCATGCCCGTTCCTTTCATACCCCATGTAAAAAGCAATCAAGGCTGCAAACGAGAAGGTCAACGCCACCGGCAACTGTTTGTAATGTGCTACGTAATCTTTAAACGAGCACAAACAGCGCGCTTTCCATTTGGAAACCGAATTGAGCGAGATCGACAGCAACCGATGCGCAATAAAGGGATTGGCAAACCGTTCAAACACCGATTGCGCAAACACTTCGGGATGATCCGTGCCACCCGGTAGCACCGGCACAACCTCGTCCAGCACAACTTTCTTCATAAAGGCGAAAATGGTTGGATCCTCCATACATTCACGAACAATATCCTTGCCGGCGAGAAAGCCTGCCAATACCGTCGAGGTGTGCGCGCCATTTAAGATGCGCACCTTGCGCTCGCGGTAGGGGAGAACGGATTCTGCGAACACCGCCGGAAGACCGGCTTCTTGTAAAGGCAGCTCGCTTGACAGGCTTTTTTTCTCCTGCAAAGCCCACAAAGCAAACGGCTCGCCGACGTCTAACAATTTGTCGGTATATCCCAGTGCTTTTTCCAGCTCGTCAGCCTCTTCGCGCGGGTATCCGGTCACAATGCGATCAACAAGCGTAGAGCAAAATGCGCAAGCAGTCTGCAGCCACACAATAAAATCGTTCGGTAGACCCCAACCCTGTGCCGTTTTCATTACACATGCTTCTAATGCTGCGCCGTTTTCTTCAATCAGCTCGCAGGGGAGCATATACAACCCCTTGTCCGCAGCGCCCTCAAAATACTGCCACCGCTCATAAAGAAATTTGGTCAGTTTGGAGGGATATTCCTTCGGCGGCCGGTCCTCGAATCTGTCATCTGCGCCGTAAACGATACCGGCTTCTGTTGTATTGGAAACAATAAACCGCAGCGTGGGGCATTTGGCATAGGCCATAAAATCCTCATAATCCTCATAGGCGCATACCGCATCCGAGACGCAATGGATAATCCGGCTACGGTCGACAACCTCGCCGTTTTGCTTACCGCGATTTACAAGAGTATAGGTATAATCCTGCTCGCGCAAGGTCTCAAGCGAACCAAAGGGGACAGCCTTAACGATACATACACTTCCGTTAAAAGCGGTTCTCTCGTTTAATTCCTCGACCATAAATTCCACAAAGGCACGCAAGAAATTGCCTTCGCCAAATTGCAGTATTTTGACCGGATATTGTAATTTCATTGTCAACCACTCCTTGCTTCTCAAAATGTAAGCGCTTACTTAATTCTATTATAGTGCGTTCCCGGGGGATATGTCAAGATGCAAATGCAATTTGACAAATGCTTGGAACTTCTTTATAATTTATAATATGTTAAAACGCCTTTAGGAGGTGTCGGTATGAACATATATGAGATCGCGGAGCGTTGCGGCGTGTCGATCGCCACTGTTTCCCGCGTGATCAATGGCAGCGGACCGGTCGGCAAAGCGACCAAAGAAAAGGTTTTGCGCGTAATTGAAGAAACCGGTTTTACGCCAAACTCCTTTGCACGCGGCTTGAATTTTAACAGCATGCGTCTTATCGGCGTATTGTGCACCGATTTTGGCGATCCGTTCTATTCGCAGGCAATCGCTTATCTGGAAGAACAGTTACGTTCCCGCGGTTTCCACATGCTGCTGGTATGCACAGGCTACACCGTTGAAGGCAAAAAGCGCGGTCTGGTCGAATTAGTCAACAAAAACGTCGATGCCATCGTTTTGATTGGTACGGTTTTTAAAGAAAACGACAACTCTCACATTGAAGAAACCGCCAGAAAAGTACCGGTGTTCATGGTCAACAGCATGCTAGATGCCTACAACGTCTACTCCGTCAAATGCGACGAGGAGCGCGCCGCCGAGCAAGCGGTGTCTGCATTGCTGGATGCCGGTTATCGCAAACCGCTTTATTTGCACAGCCAAACCTGGTACGGCAATGCCGATAAGATCCGCGGTTATCGTCAAGCGCTGAAAAACGCCGGCCATTCCGTTGATGAGGATTTGATCGTCAAAGTGGATAGCTCCGCCGATGCGGTCGTCATGCTTCTCGCCGAACGCTTGGAAACCGACAAAGACGCATTTGACGCTGTGTTTACCGCTAACGATGTCCTAGCAGCTTACGCGCTGAAGGCGTTGGAGCACCTTGGCGTTTCCAAACCGATCATCGGCTTCAACAATTCGCCGCTGGCTGAGCTGGTCACCCCGGAGCTTTCCAGCGTGGATAACATGCTGGCCGCTATGTGCCATACGATTGCTGACCGTGTGGTGGACGTATTACACGGCAAACAGCCGCCAAAAACCACAATACTTTCCGGCTCGCTCATCCGCCGTGCAACATTCTAATCTGATTAATAAAAGCAACGGTTGCGTTTGCAGCCGTTGCTTTTTTAGCGTTCTTCTTGTCCTTTACATATATTGTTAGGGAAAGGGGAGGGTAATATGACGTTTTGCCAGATACTGTGGTGCGTCGTCGGCGGTGTCTTTGCACTTTACGGTGCCGCTACCGCTCTGTTTTCAATCGCGACCAGACTCTTGTATCCCCAGCACCAGCGAGTGTGGGCGATTATTCCGTTGCGAGGTCGCGTCGATAACCCTGAAGCGCTACTACATCATTCCTCTGTCAGCCGCTTATATGAGCATGGATTCGATCACGTATGGTACGTAGATGCCGGCATGGACTGCGAATCGAAAACACGCTGCGAGCAATTGACGGCAAGCGGTCGGTTTCCACCGATATTTCAGCCAAAGGAATTTGCCGAACTGTTGCATTTTCCGTCGGAATAGGATATACTAGAGTATATAGTATCTAATAGGAGCTTCCCAATGACCGAACATATTCCGACCGAAAACCCCATAGAGCTTACCGGCAAGGTGACAGCAGTCACCTACCACAACGAGGTGAGCGGATGGACCGTTCTGACAATGGACTGTCAGGGCGATTCTGTGCGTGCGGTCGGAATTATGCCAAAACCGAACATTGGCGAAATTTTGGTGGTCAAGGGCGAATACGTAGAGCATCCAACCTACGGCACACAGTTTTATGCCGAGACCTCCGAGCGTCATTTGCCGGAGCGTGCCGAGGACATTTTGGACTATCTGATGTCCGGGGCCATCAAAGGTATCGGCCGTGTAACCGCCACCGAGATTATTCGCAAATTCGGTGACGACGCGTTGAATATCTTGCAAAACGATCCGCTGCGATTGGCAGAGATCAAAAACATCTCACTCGCCAAGGCGCGCCAGCTTGGCGAGGAATTCCGCAAGCAATTCGGTATGCGTGAAGCCATATTGGCATGCACCGATTTCGGTCTGCAGCCGGTTGAAGCGATGCGGTGCTGGCGGCGTTGGGGACAAAAGGTTGTAGACCGTTTGCAGGCGTCGCCGTATGATTTCTGCGATCCCGAGCTGATGATCGGGTTTGACCGCATCGATGACATCTGCCTGCGCCGCGGTATCGACCGCGAGGACGAGCAACGCGTACGCGCCGGGATTCGTCACGTGCTGGTGCACAACCTCAATAACGGCCACACTTGCCTGCCGCAGGACAAGCTGATTCCGACCGCCGCAGCTATGCTGGAGATTACGTTAGAGCTATGCGCCGCGGTTTTGGAGCGTATGTTGGCAGAGTATTCCTTGGAACGTTCCCAACTGCGCGGAAAGGATTTTCTG
>JAFUPS010000032.1 GCA_017481085.1 Clostridia bacterium
AGTTGGCAAAATTATCAATATACAGCGAAAATGCAAACGAAAACAGCAACCACCCAACGGCCGCAAACAGTGCTCCCGGAAGCTGTGCTTTGAACGACAGCTTTTGCGACGGCAACACGCGGTAAAGCAGCATAAAAAACAGCGTGAGCGATAAGAGTAAAATGAGTGTGCGGAACTGCAGCACAAAACCCAGCGGTGCCGCCAGCCACGCAAAGTGCGTCCGGATGAGCTCCAGCAGCTGCTGACCGAATACCACCAGCGTCAGCAGTACCAGCAACATGGCAAACATCGCCACCGTATACAGCAACGAAATGGCGGTATGATACAGAAATCCGTGGCGGTACGGCGTGCGGTACATCGTGCGGATACCCCAACGAACGGCGTTGATGCCGCGAGACGCGGACCACAGCGCCGTCACCGCCGTAATAGAAACGACCGACACCGTCGGCGGATGGAACAGCTCGTCGGCCAGCTCGGATAAAAAGCCAAGCCCCTGCTGTCCGAGTTCCAGCGATTGCAATATCTCATGGAGCTCCTCTTCCGACCACGGCAGCACGTACTGCGCCAGCGACGACAGTAGCATAATAAACGGAAACAGCGAGATCAGAATCATCATTGCGGCTTGCCCGGCATACACAAACACACGGTCACGGTTGACCGTGCGGATCACGCGTTTCGCCGTTTTGGCAATGCCGTGGCGATCAAGCGGTTGCCCTGCCAGCTTATCAAACGCCGATGACAGACGCTTTTTCATTGCCGTCCTTCCTCCTTAAAGTAGGCCAACACACGCTCGGCCGCCGGACGTGTCATACCCTTGACGGTGAGCAACTGTTCCAGGCTCGCACGACTGACAGCCTTGACCGATCCGAATACCCGAAGCAGCTCGCGTGCGCGCACCATACCGATGCCGGGGATGCCGGTCAGCGTGGTGCGGATGTTGCTACGCGAACGGGATTTGCGGTGGTACCCAATGGCAAAACGGTGCACTTCCTCTTGGATAGAGGATAATAACGTAAAGCAGGCGCGATGAGAGCGGACGGTAATTTCGCCGCCATCATACGCGACCGCCCGCGTGCGGTGCTTGTCATCCTTGACAAGACCGTACAGCGGCACATCCCAACCGGCCTCTGCCAACAGCGGACGCACGGCGTTCACGTGCTCCCGGCCGCCGTCGAGCAAAATGAGATCCGGCAAACAGCCAAAGCCGCTTGGCTCTCCGGCATGCTCGCCATACTCCGCAATGCGACGCGAAAGCACCTCACGCATGGAGCCGTAGTCGTCCTGCCCGATGATCGTCTTCGTTTTAAACAAACGGTACTCGGCCTTGGCCGGGCGACCGTCCAGATACACCACCATGCCGGCAACGTTATCCGCACCGGCGGTGTTAGAAATATCGTAGCATTCAATGCGATGCGGCGGCTCGGGCAAGCCCAGCAACCGCGCCAACTCGTCCAGAGCCGCGGTGTCGCGACCGCTACCGCCCTGCTGACGGGCCAGATATTCGGCGGCATTCTTACGGCACATTTCGGCCAACTGCGCCTGCTGACCGATCTGCGGCTGTACGATATGCACCCGCCGACCGGCTTTTTCGGATAGCCAGCGCTCCAGCAGATCGGCATCCTCCACCTCACCGTCGACGGTGATCTGCGGTGGAATGCGATCGCGGGCGGCATAATACCGGCTGATCATCTCGGCGCGGAACGCCGGCGTATTATCCACATCGTCCCACACAAATTCTTCCTTATCGGTCAGACTGCCGCCACGGAAGCGGAATATCTGCGCACACACGCTGCCACCGCCCTGCACCCAGGCGATAACGTCCTGCTCCGGCACGCGCGACATGACCACCTTTTGCCGATCATTCATGCGTTTGATGGCCGCAATGCGGTCGCGCAGTTCGGCCGCACGCTCGAAATCAAGTGCTTCTGAAGCGGCGGTCATGCGCTCCTCCAACAGCGATATCATCGCC
>JAFUPS010000033.1 GCA_017481085.1 Clostridia bacterium
GGCAGCCGATTTTATTATCGACAGCGCGCTGCTGACCAAGTTCGGTGTCAGCGACGTTAACGCCTTTGCCGGTAAAGCCAAGGTGGTTATCCCGTCTGCGCGGTACGATCAGCTTTCTCAACTGCACAAGGCGGCGATCTACGGCCGTTTGGCAACGCTGAACACCACGGTTGAAAGCGATAAGATCGCTGAAGCCATCAATGGACATATGACACTGAAGCGTGCGAATGTCGAGACGGCGGTCGTGCTGCCGTTTACCTTTACGTTACAGGCGGTCGGTGTGCGCACCGATGAGAATATCGATGCCGACTTTACCAATACGGAATACGTCGTGACGTTGCCGATTCCGGCCTCCATGAGCACCGCAGAGGTATTTGCAGTGGCGCTGGCCGGGGCAAACGGTCTGTACGATCTGCAATCGCTGACAGCCGAGAACGGTTGTATTACCTTTAAAGCCAATTCGTTGGATCACTACGTACTGATCGGCTTTGACTACGTCAGTGGCATGACGGCGGTTGAGGAAGAGGAAGAATCCAATCCGCTCACCGGGTTGGTCGTGGTGCTGTACGTGGTTGGTGTGCTGCTCATCCTGGGTGCGGTCGCGCTCATTGTGTGGCCGTTTGTGCGCGATCGGTTTTTCCCGGTTGTGGAGGAGGACGACAGCGTGCTTATCTACGGTGCCGAGCCGGAGGAGGAAGAGCCGGCAGATGACCTGCCCCCGGTCTTTATTCCGCCGGTCGTGGACGATTTTCCCGGCGTGCCGCCGATAGACGGTGACCCGGCTTCGGATGTGACTCTCGGTGACTTTGACGAATAAAAAGGAGTGCGAAATATGGAATCTTTGTGGACTGCATTTACGAATTATCTGACGAATACGGTATTGCCAGTCGTTACCAGCGCCGGTATCAAGCTGATTTTGGCGGTGATTTTTCTGGTGGTCGGCTGGAAGCTGATCAATCTGGTTTCTAAGAAGGTCGGCCAAAGCCGCGCTTTCCGCAAAATGGATGTCGGCGCCAGCACGTTCCTGAATAGCTTGATCTCCATTGCGCTCAAGGTGATCCTGGTCATCACCATTGCGGCCTATCTCGGTGTGCCGATGACCTCGATGGTCACGGCGCTCGGCTCGGCAGGTCTGGCCATCGGTCTGGCACTGCAGGGTAGCTTGGCCAATTTGGCCGGCGGTTTGATGATCCTCATCTTCAAGCAGTTTAAGGTGGGCGATTACGTCGTGCTTGCTTCCGGTGAGGAGGGCACGGTGACCGATATCAGTATTCTGTATACCACGTTGCTGACGGTGGATAATCGCCGCGTCACCATCCCGAACGGTACGCTTGCCAACGGCAGTGTCACCAATAACTCTGCCATGAGCACCCGCCGTGTGGATCTGGTGTTCTCTGCCAGCTACGATAACGATGTGGAGCTGGTGAAATCGACGCTGCTGCGCGTGGCTGATGAGTGTGAGCTGATCGAGAAGGATCCGGCGCCGGCGGCGTTCCTCAGCAACTACAATACGAGCTCGATGGACTATACGCTGCGCGTGTGGACGACGCAGGCAAATTATTGGAGCGCGCAGTCGTGGCTGCGCGAGGCGATGTATGCGGCATTTGCGGCCGAAAACATCAGCATTCCGTATGCACAGGTGGATATTCACGTCAACAAAATGGATTAAACAAGGCCGCCGCCGTTTTTTGAGAAACGGCGGCGGATTTTTTGCGGAAAGGGCTTGACATTTCCGCTTTTTATGATAGAATAATACATGCTGTATGAGCCACGGGCCTTTAGCTCAGCCGGTTAGAGCAGCGGTCTTATAAGCCGCCGGTCCGGGGTTCGAGTCCCCGAAGGCCCACCATTCGGCTTTCGAGGAAAACGAAATATAGGGGTATAGCTCAGTTGGTAGAGCAGCGGTCTCCAAAACCGCGTGCCCTGGGTTCGAGTCCTAGTGCCCCTGCCAAAAATCGACAGGTTTCGACCTGTCGATTTTTTATCCATTGCGAAAGCAATGGTATATCATCACCGAAGGTGTATATCATCAGCCGCAGGCTGCATTTCTTTTCGCAATGATGATATACAAAACTTCGTTTTGATGATATGCAATTCCTGCGGAATTGATGATATACACGGCTTTCGCCGTGATTTATGTAAGTGTTCGAATTCATACGCAAAACGGCAAAAATATCTTTTTATAGTCCTTACACAAGTGCGATAAATCCGAACTTCATTACCGTGATAGGTGATGTGTTCGGATTTATTGTTTTTATATGAAATATGTTTTTGAGTGCAAACTTAGCGTCATTCTCACATTGATTTTAAATTAAATCTATGGTATGCTTGTGCTACAATAGGGATAAATTAGAGAAACCCTATAATTAAAGGGTTTTGCTGATTTAGTCCCATTTTTTTATGCCCATTTTTAGGGTAAATCTATTAGAAACAGGAGGTTTTATTTATGCTGACATATCATTTATTTGAGCGATAAAACGATATTATTTGTGTTTTTTATCATTTGATCCGCCGTCGCTAATGACAAATAAGGTTATTCCTATGCACAATAAAAACGTAAGCGCGGCATTTTGAATAACCGCAAAAACGGTCGTTTTATAAAAGTTTTTCGGGTTATAACCGCAAAACTATTGACTAATTAACCTCCGTGTGCTATACTGGTGGCACACGGAGGTGTTTCTATGATATTCAGAGAAAATTATGTAAAAAAGATAATGGCATTCACGGATACCCCCTTTGTGAAAGTTCTTACCGGCGTTCGACGCTGCGGCAAATCTACCATTATGCAGATGATCATGGAGGAACTTCGCAAAAGAGCGGTTCCCCAAGAGAGAATAGTCAGTTACCGCTTTGACTCGATGGAATATGAAGGTATGACTGCGAAGCGGTTATACGAAATGCTGAAAACAAAGTTATCGGATACAGAAAGAACATATATCTTTCTTGATGAAGTGCAGGAAATATCCTCTTGGGAGAAAACCGTTAATTCTATCAATACGGATTTCAATGTGGATATCTATGTTACCGGTTCCAACTCGCGTATGATGTCTTCCGAGATTTCCACATATTTGACCGGCCGGTATGTATCGTTTCGCATATTCACTCTTTCTTTTGAGGAGTACCTCACATTCAAGAAGCAGTACGGCACGGTAAAAGATATTCACAAGGAATTGGTGAATTATATCAGGTACGGCGGTTTTCCGGCGATACACTTGCAGGAGTACCCGCTGGACAATGCTTATACCATAGTTCGTGATATTTACAACTCCACCATCTTCTCCGACATTGTTAAGAGAAATCAAGTTCGCAAGGTTGACCAGTTAGAGCGCGTTGTGAAGTTTGTTTTTGACAATGTGGGCAAGACCTTTTCAGCGAAGTCAATCTCCGATTATCTCAAGTCCGAGCACCGTGCTATAGACAATGAAACTGTGTACAATTACCTTGAAAAATTAGAGAGTGCGTATATCCTGCACCGTTGCTCAAGATACGACGTGCAGGGCAAGGCACTGCTGAAAACGCAAGAGAAGTTCTACCTTGCGGATAGCTCTTTCAAGTACAGTGTGTTGGGTTATAATGACCAGAGTGTCGCTGCAATGCTTGAAAATGTGGTCTATCTCGAACTTCTCCGCCGAGGTTATGAGGTGTGCATCGGCAAGACACCGAACGGAGAAATTGATTTTATTGCTACCCGGCAGAATGACAAACTCTATATCCAGATAACCAAGGAAATTAAATCGGTAAAGACCGAGCAGAGAGAATACGACCGTCTTCTTGAAATCCATGACAATTATCCGAAGTATCTCTTGACGACGGACGATTTTACCGGCGGCAATTACCAAGGTATTAAGACTATGCACGTCGCCGATTTTTTGCTCTCGAACGAATACTAAAGGGCGCAGCGTGAAGCTTCCTCTGCAAGTGAAGTTGTCCTGCGGACGGTGAAGTTTCTGCGGAAGTGAGTGGCGCACTTAACTGCACTTTGTGCAAAGCATAAAACGTCACTATGGCCCACGCCGTAACTTCGCATCGGCAAAACCGATGCTTCGCGAAAAGTGCGCGGATCCGCATTCATACGCAACAAAAAAGGACGGTTGTTACCGTCCTTTTTGTTTGATCTCAAACCGTTTTATAATTAAGTTTTTTGAGATTTTTTAGTGATCCGGTTTTGAAAGTGACAAAAAGCGACAATTTTCGAAATTGTTCTTGATATTATACCGAAATGTGGGTATAATAAAAGCACCACACAAAGTTCATAATATACACTACGGGTGTGCGCTTTTATACGGTAAAAGCGCAGGCTCTTGTTTTCGTACACCCAAGGTGTATAGAGAACTTTGTGTGGTAGCAAACGAGCTGTGCGTTTTTCGGTGTGGCGCAGCTTGTCTGCGCCACACTTTTTTGTTTTTCGGAGAGAAAGGGCACAACCCGTGATTGCAAAGAGAGTTAAATTTTCTTTTTCCGCGCACCTGTAAGTATGTGTGAAGATGAAAGCAACATTGGGTTTGTATTTTTATTTTAAATCTTTTTGCGTCCTGGATTCGTCTATATTTCAGGAGGCGGGAAAATGAATAAGAAGATCAAACTAAAAAAGCTTTCAAAATTTCGAATGGAAGTTATATTTAACCGGATAGTAGAAGTCCTGGGGTTTAACAAACAAAGCAGAAAGGCGGAAGAAAATGATGACGGCAGACATATTAAATAGAATCAGCAAGGGCGACGAGGCGGCTTTTTCTGAAGTTTATAATACGTATTGCAATAAAGTCTATTCCATTGCTTACAGCATAGTCAAGGACAGCTTCGATGCCGAAGATATTATGCAAGAAGTTTTCGTTTGATCTCTTTTTTTCGGTAGGTATTTACATTTCTCAAAGTATGTAACCCACTAAGACACTTTCGACCTTCGAAAGTGTTTTTTCTTTTTATATGAAAAACGGAGACATCTTCTTTACGAAGTGTCTCCGTTACCGCCCCTTTGGCTTTGTGATTATTGAATTACCTTACCGGCGGTGGCGCCGTTATGTGAATAGTTGCCGTTGGTGTAGACCATCGCGTTTTCCGAAACGCCCCAGCAATCCCACGCCGTCACCACGACGGCAAAATCGGACAGCCCATTCAGGTCCGTAAAGGTATGGCTGTAATGCAGTTCCGGGATACCCACGTCGTTGGGGAAGAACACCTGCTGTGAGGAGATCTCGGCGTGTTGAACGACCTCATACGCGCCGGCGGCATCCGGCATCAGCAACTCGATCTGGTAATACTGCGCCGGACCGGCATCGCCGGAGGCGGCAGCATCAAAGCGGACCGACAGCGTTGCGCTATCCGTAACGGTCACCTGCAACCCGGCATCGTTGCCAAAAGAGCAGTTGGCTGCCCCGGCCTTGCGTGCATCCGTGTATTTCGTCAGGTCGCCGGTCGGAATATCCCACGCCGTTCCCAACACGGTCTGATTATAGCCGTCTATGCGTGTGATGCGGACGTTTTGAGCGGCATCCACCTGCACGACCAGCCCTTGTGCAAAGGCGTAAATATCGCCTAATCCCAGATACGGATTGTCCTTTTTATAGAAGCGATTATAGCCGTCCACGCGATAATAATTGACGGCACCGCAGTGTACGCTGGTGTAGCCGTTATCCTGCGAAATGGAATCCTCGCGGGCTACCGAGTTATGTACGTGCCCGGTGAAGCAGAATATCTGCGGAAATTTGGCAAAGACCGCATTCAACTGGTCGACGTCGGGAACGTGGACGGAGACGAAGATGGGCTTTGCAGGATCTTCAGCGGCGGCCTGCTGTAATTCGTTTTGCAGCCAGTTCAGATCCTCTTGTGCATACGATCGGTCGGCACCGCCCGGCCAGTCGATGGCAAAGAAATGATACCCCTTTACGGTGATGTGACGGAAACCCTTGGCCAGCATGGTGGTGCCTTCCAGACCGTTTTCGTAGTAAGACGGGCCGAAGGTGCTGTAAAACAGCATACGGTGGTTTTCGACGGGTGCGGCAGAGGGGACGTCGTGCGTCGGGCCTAACGAATACAACAGCGGCGCTTCGTTGGCGGTTTCTTCCTCAAAGATGCTTTTGAAAAGGCGTATCTGGTCTTTTTCAGCGGTGGAACCGGTGGTATCGGTCAGATCGCCGGAAACCATATACACGTCCGGGGCGGCACCGATCACGTCCTTCGTATACCGCAGAATGCGGCGGAAGCTTTCTTCCGTGTTGGTGTCGCCGATATGGGTGTCGCTGATGGCGCTGAAGGACAACTGAACAGAGCCGGGATCAAACGCCGGCGTCGGCTCCGGGGTGACGTCGTCCTGTCGGTCGGGTGTCCGGCACGCCGATAACAGCAGGCACGGGCACAAAATCAGTGACAGCAAAAGCAGAAAGATCCTCCGTTGCATAGGTGTTTCCTCCCTTGTTCAGATCATACGGGCTCGATGACGACTTCGTCCATCACCAGATCGTCGATCGCCGTGTTGTCCACGACGCCGTTTTTGGCCCGGATATGCAGGCGTTCAAAGGTGAAGTTGGAGAGTGCGTATTGCGCCGGCTCGGCCATGATGTGGAAGAAGGTATCGCATTGATACGAGCAGTTGCGGACAGTGATGCGGTCAGCGTACGAAAGGGGAATATCCGTCCGGTCCTTCAGATCGTAAAACTGCGTCCAGGGAACGATGGTGATGAAGTTGACGGCGTTGCCCTCGATATCTTCAAAGGTCATATATTCATAGCGTTGCGGCGTATCCGGACGCATTTTCATCCAGATCAGATTCAGTACGCGCCCGACTTTGATGCGCCGCATAATGACGTTGCGGCAATGGATGGCTTCCGAGCCGCAGGTGAGAGCGCCGTGGCAGAAGCCGTATTCGCAATCCTCGATAATGACGCGGTCGTTGCTGCCGTTTTCCGGCAACGTATCGGCCCAAGGGCCTTTGCCTCCCTTAAACGCCACCGCGTCGTCGTTGACCGCCATATAGCAAAACGATTCGATGGACTACCGTGTGCTGTCGTATTCGTATACCTTCCTGTAGCCCAACAACAACTATAAGGTTGTTGCCTGGACCTACGTCGCTCCTGTTGACGGCGTGTATCTGGTGAAGAGCCCTTACCGTACGGTAGTTGCACAGTCAGCCGGTACGAACGCCAAATATGCGGTCGTGAAGATCGTTGACGATCAGACGGTCGCTTCGGCAACCCGTGTGTTCCCGTCTGACGGTGCCGATTACACGGTCAACGATACTGACGGCTTCGATCAGATTCCGTCTGCCGGCATCTCCGTGGAGCTGAAGAAGGGCGAAAAGCTCGCCTTTGTGGTGGACGATACCGAAGCCACCGCGCACAAATGGGTAAAGGTTTATCCGGACGTCGCCTTAACTGACCTCACGATTGACGGTGAGGTGCAGACGGTGTTTACCGATGAGTTTGTCGATGCCGATAACCCGACCGCGACGGCCGGTGAGACGGTCACCATCACGGTGGACGCCGAGCGCGCCAAGCAGATAGAAGCAGCTTCCTTGCTGGTCGTTGACGCGAAAGGCAACCGCGTTACGGTTACCCGTGCAGGCTTCCGTGAGGATCTGTCTATCAGCGATACGTATACCTTCACGATGCCTGCCGACGGCTCGAAGGTCTACGTTTCCCAGTCCTACGTTACCGAGGATGCGGCTATCAACTTTAACGTTCTCGGTGCACAGTATCGCAAGAGCGGCGGTGAAGCGGACGGTATTCGCTTCGGTACGCAGTTCTGGTGCGATTACGATGCCGAGACCGGTAAGCATACGTTTGTGGATAACGGCGTGACCTATACCGTTGTTTCCGCCGGTACGCTGATCACCCGTCGCACTATTCTGGATACGCTCGCAAATCATGCCGGTGCGACTGCCGAGGAGTATATGACCTTCGAGGCGTTCGGTGCGGATGCGACTTATGGCAAATATCTGCGCAATATTCGTAAGAGTGACAACCTGTATTACGACGTGACCGACGAATATATGGAATTCGTCGGCGGTATCACCGGTCTGGCACAGAGCGATTATCCGTCCGGCACGCCGTATGCGTGGGTGTTCTGCGGCCGCGGTTACGTTATCGCAGAGGACGCGAACGGCACGACCAAGACCTTCTACACCGAGATCTACGACAAGAGCATCAACGAACTGATGGGGGTGGCGTAATGAAGAAATATTATAACGAGCCGAGCATCGAATTGATGCGCCTGCAGCAGGCAGCTGTTTATACGCTTTCCTATACCGATTCGGAGGATGAGAATCCCGGTCTTGACTGGGATGTGGACCTGACGAGTGATTTCTATGTCGGTTAAACGAATGATCCTCGGCGCAGCGGCGCTGTGTCTCTTGTTGCTGTCGGTGGCTGCCTGCACCGGTGAGCCGTCTCCTCAGGGGGACACCTCATCTACGAGCAGTACGACCGGGACAACGACTACAACGGCTGCGAACGGCGGCACGACCACGACCTTGCCGGATAACACTGCGCAGGACGATGAGTCGTGGCTGGATGATCTGTTGCAATGGGATGAGACCTCTTTTGTTGGCGGCAGCAGCACCACGACCACGACCTCCGCCTTATTGCCGGTGTCTGCTGACTCGCAGACAACGAGCACGACCACCACGACGACTGTGCCCACCTCTTCCACCGGAACGACGACTCTTCCGAGTTTTGACCAGGAAGACGGCTGGCAGTCCGGCTGGCATTAACAACAAAAGCGCCCCGATGCACTCATCGGGGCGCTTTTCTTATGCCTGCTTGATCGCCGCTAAAACAGCGGCTGCAATGTCCTTCATACCTTGTACCGTGGGATGCCCGTGGCGTTTATCAATGTGTTCCGGCGTGACGGCGGTGAAACCGTGCTTTTCACAGCCAGCCAGCAGGGCGTTGCTGATCTCCGGCTTCAACTCGTCGTTGATCAGGCAGTAGACGTCAGCGTGGGGGAGTGTTTTCTTCAGCAGTTGAAAGAAGAAGGCGATTGCCGGGAGCACGCCGTACAGATTGTTTTCCTCAAAATCATTGCCGTGTGCGTTCCCTAGCGGTGCATTCGACCAACTGTCGTTGGTGCCGCCGAACACAAAGACGGTGGAGATCTCCTGCTGCTTGAAAAAATCCTGCGCTATCAACTGTCGTAGCCGGTAAATAAAGGAAGAACTCTGCGAACAGTCGGTGCCGTTATAGCCGGTGTAACCGATCGTCGAGCCGGACCAACTGTCGTTGAGGACCAGTTCGAACTGCGCTTCGGTGATCACCTGATACCACCACGTTTCGGTCACGTCGGTCACGTCCGTTTCCGGACGTTTGTTTTCGGAATAATAGACGGAGTAGCCGTCGGGGACGTAGCCTTTGAAGGTGGAATAGCTGTCCCCGAAAATTATGGCTTTGTTGCTCATTCTTTCACTTCCTTTTATAGGTGTATTATATATCTTTTTTGGGCGTTTGACAAGGCCTGCAATAATAAAACCGGCGGCAACTCCTTTTGGGGGTTGCAGCCGGTTGGATTTTTCATATCAATCGCAGAGCTGTTCGCGGATGACGGTGGCGACGGCCTCGGCCTGCTCGCGGATGAGCGTATCATCCAAGCCCTCTGCCATCACGCGGATCAGCGGCTCGGTGCCGGACGGCCGCACGACCACGCGGCCGGTGGTTCCCAACGCGTTTTTGGCCGCTTTGATCGCCGCTTTAATGGCGGCGTTGGTGTGGAACTGCAGCTTACCTTTGGCGCTTACCTTCAGGTTGATGCTGAGCTGCGGATACCGCGTCATGACGGTTGCCAGCTCGGTGAGCTCGCGGCCGCTGCGCTTAATATAGGACAGCAGCTGTATGGCGGTGAGCTGACCGTCGCCCGTGGTGGCGAAATCGCGGAAAATGATGTGTCCCGACTGTTCACCGCCAAAGGCGAAATCGCCGAGCAGCAGCTCCTCCAGCACGTAGCGGTCGCCTACCTTGGTGGCAATAAACCGCAGATCGTTTTCCTCGCAGAACTTGGTAAAACCGAAATTGGTGAGGATAGTGCCAACCACCGTGTTGCCACTCAGCTTGCCGCGCTCGCGGAGATCCAGCGAGCAGATGGCCATGATCTGGTCACCGTCGATCAGCTGGCCGTTTTTGTCTACGATCAGGCAGCGATCGGCGTCGCCGTCAAACGCCACGCCGAGCTCCAATCCGTTTTCCACCACATATTGCGCCAGCGCCTCCAAATGGGTGGAGCCACAGCGGTCGTTGATGTTCACACCGTCCGGACGGTCAAAGAGAATATGCGCATCGGCACCCAGCTCCTGGAACAATCGCGGCGCGGTCATAGCGGCCGAGCCGTTGGCGCAGTCGACCGCAATATGCATGCCGTCCAGCGCAAACAAAACCGTGCTTTTCAGGTGGTCGATATAATCCTTAACGGCGTTTTCGGCGACCGTCACTCTGCCGATATCGCCGCCAACAGGGGTTAGGGGACTCTCGGCATCATCCAGTACGATGCATTCGATCTCTTCTTCCAAAGCATCCGCCAGCTTGTAGCCTTCGCCGTTGAACAGTTTGATGCCGTTATACTCTGCCGGATTGTGCGACGCGGAGATCATGATACCGGCATCGGCCTTGTATTTGCCGACAAGGTAGGCGACTGCCGGCGTGGGGAGAACGCCCAGCTTGATCACGTCTGCTCCGACGGAGCAAAGGCCGGCGATCAGCGCCGCCTCCAGCATATCCGCCGACATGCGCGTATCCGCACCGATGACGAACACCGGCCGCCGGCGACCGCCTCTGGCCAGTACCGATGCAGCCGCGCGGCCGATCGCCATTGCCAGATCGCACGTTAATTCACGGTTGGCGATACCACGCACACCGTCTGTACCGAATAATCTTCCCATTATGCCTCGCTCCTTTTTGCAACGATTTGATCTTTATCCTTATAAATATGATGAGCCGGAATGACCTGACGCACCGAGGACGTGGGGTAGACGGTGCTGTCTTGCCCGATCACCGTACCGGGATTGAGCACGCTGTTGCAGCCGATCTCAACACCGTCGCCCAGCATGGCGCCGCATTTTTTCAGTCCGGTTTCGATCACACGGTCCGGCAACCGGATCACCACCGGCTGTTTGTCGCTTTTAACGTTCGAGGTGATCGATCCGGCGCCCATGTGCGCTTTGTATCCCAGTATGGAATCGCCCACGTAGTTGTAGTGCGGCACTTGCACGTTATCAAACAAAATGACATTTTTCAGCTCGGTGGAGTTGCCCACCACCGCTTTTTTGCCGACGATCGCCTTGCCGCGGATAAACGCCCCGTGCCGTACTTCGGCATCTTCATCAATGATGCAAGGACCGCTGATGTGTGCCGTCGGAGCGACCTGCGCCGACCGTGCCACCCAAATATCCTCGCCGCGCTGTTCAAACCGTTCCGGCGGTAGCGACGGTCCTAGCTTTGTTATCAGTTCTCCGATGCCGGCCAATGCTTGCCACGGATAGCGGAACTCACCCAAATATTCGCCTGCGATGCTATGAGATAGATCGAACAATTCACGTGTTTCAACCATGCTTGTGCCTCCCTTGCGGTGAATGCTCTGATTTTCTAAAAGTGCAATTTTTTCGACATTTTGTGAAAAACGCACCTTGTAAACTATACTACGCTGCAGCCAGAATGTCAAGCCTTTTTTTGCAAAAAAATCGACCAACCGTACAAAAGCAGGTATAAAGGAAAACAAAAAAGGAAGCATCACGCGATGCTTCCTTTTTATATATGCTTTTATTACCAATTCATGCCGTAAAGCTGGTGGGATGAGCCGGAGGTGATTGGCGAATTTCTTTTAAAGGGTTGCTAAACAATGGAAGTTATAGTACAATGAATTTACAATAGCGAACGTATCCGCTGCTATCACGCCATGACGTAGGGCGAGGATTGTCGATGTATCAGAAGGAGGCCGGATGAGATGAAACGAATCGTTTGTATCGCGGCGGCGATGTTGTTGTTGACAGGCTGTATGACCGTTCATGCGTACATCAACGACATTGATGCGGAAACTGTACAGTCAATCTCGTTCTATGAGTTGGGCGAGTATGTCGACGTAACAACTGAAGGCCAGGGCTTTGAAAACCGGCAGGAGCCGATATATACGCTTGAGCAAAGCGAGCATAAGGCCTTTTTGGAAGAACTGTCCACCATTCGTTATGAAGATAGCGTTTGGTTGATTGGGCCAAGCGATCCCAGCTTCACGTATGGGCGTTTGGTGGTGCGTATCAACTTTACCGACGGCGGCTATCGTTTGATTTCATACGCGCATTACGGTGCAACTTTCGATGCGGCCGGCGAATTGGTTACGTATGACCATTACGGCTGTGATGAAGAAACGTTTGTCCGGCTGATTAGCCGATATATATCGGAAGAATAAAAAAATCCCCGACACCGTCGGGGATTTTTTATTACCAATTCATGCCGTAAAGCTGGTGGGACGAGCCGGAGGTGATGCCGAAGTAGTGGGCGAGGATCTCCTCGTAGGTCCAGCTGTATTCGTTGGCGAAGATGACCGCGCCGACCTGCGAAAGCCCCATGCCGTGTCCGTGCCCCAGCACCGAAAGCGTCATCGTATCGCCGCTTTGGCCGGTAACGACAAAGGATGCCGACCGGATGCCCATATATTCGCGGATGTTGCGGCCGGTAATGTACACCTTACTGTTGCCGCTCATGTAATACAGATTGGTCTTGTCCACGTACGCACCGGTCCAGCTCTTGGCGTACAGCGGATATTTGCCGCTTTCGGATTCGGCGTAGATGGTGCGGTTGGTCTTGCTGGCAACCGTATCCATGATCTGCTGTAGTGTGTAGGTATACGTCTTGCTCCATCCGGTATAGCCGTACTTGCTGCACAGATCTTCGGTCTCCGGGCTGAATACCGGCTGAATGTAGCTGAGTCCGTAGCCGGTCTGGTTGTTGCGCGACGTACCGGCGGCGCTGCCCGAATAATACGCACAGATCGCCTTGTTGCTGCTGTCCAGTATCTTGACACCCAGCACCTCGCCGACGGCGTTATAGATCTTCTTATCGTTGCTGTCGTTTAGGTTGAGGTCTTTTGAACCGTAGGTGTAGGTCTTATTGTTATAGGAGTAAATGAGATGCGTATACGCCGCCACTGCCTGTGCTTTCCACGCAGCGGTGCTGTTGGTGGCGAATTTTGCCGTACCCATCTCGTTTTTCACAATGTAGGCGAGCATCTTTTGCAGGTTGGTCTGCGAGGTATTATCATACACCGTGCCGGTAGAGGAGTTCTTCACCTTCAGCACGTAGGCGCTGTCCTTCACGCTACTACTCTTGACCGAAGGCGTGTACGGCGCCTTCGTCACCTTGGTGAGCGTGGGCCGCACCTGCGCGGTGACCGTTCCGCCGGCCGGTGGCTTGGTGGTGGTCGTGGTCGGCTTGGTGGTAGTCGTCGTGGTGGTCGTGGTCGGCTTCTTCGTGGTGGTCGTGGTTGTCGTGGTTGTCGGTTTTTTGGTGGTAGTCGTGGTCGTTTTCGACGGTGACGGTTTGCTCGTTGTGGTGGAGGA
>JAFUPS010000034.1 GCA_017481085.1 Clostridia bacterium
AAAACCTGTGGATTTGTTTGAACTTTCTCTCAAAAAGTGTTGCACTTAGTTTGACAATTCATCTTTACAGATGGACGGTTTTGCCGGTTTCTACGGATTCTGCCGCCGCTATAGCCACGCGGAATGACTGCCACACCTCGTCGATGGTCGGATTGCCGTCCTCGCCGGTCTCGATCATGCGGATAAGGGTTTGCATTTGTGCGTTCATATCTTTGTACGGTACACGCAGATTGATTGACTCGTACGTATGGGTATCGCTATGGTACACCGTAATGAGATCGCCTTCTTCAAAGTCGTCTTCGCGTCCCATTTTCATTTTCAACGTAATGCGTCCTGTTGTACCGATAAATTCTTTGATATTGCACGAACGGATGCTCTCGCCCCAACCGACCTCGTAAAAGCCGGAACAGCCGTTGTCCAACCGGAAGGTCACCATGGTGTGGTTATCCCGCGGGACGTCGTCCTGCGTGCGGGTTCCCATGCCGGTCACCTCGACGATTTTTGCACCGGTGATCCATTGGACGAGATCGTAGTAATGCACACCGCAATCCACCGTTGGACTGCAATCCTCCAGCAATCGCAGATACCGCGGCCAATCCAGCGCGTGATGGTTTTGCGTCATGCGCGTCAGCCGCAATTCACCGATCGCACCGTTACGGATCAGGTCGCGAATGGTGAGGTAGGAAGCGTTATGCCGTAGAATATGCGCTACCAATACCTTGGTCTTGGCAGCTTTGACTGCTTCTACAAACGTTTGGCCGTCTTTCAGGTTGCCGGTGATCGGTTTCTCGCACAGCACGTGCTTGTTGGCGGCCAAACAATCTTGCAAGATCGGAAGATGCGTTTCCGTATAGGTTGCGATGATCACGATGTCGACGTCCGCACGTTGCAGAAACGGGCGGTAATCCGTACCGTAGTCTGCCGCACCGAACCGGCGGGCAAACGCTGCAGCGCGGCAGATATCTGTATCGACCGTGCCGATCACGCGGATGTTATCGCGGCAGTAAATATCCTGCAAGTGCTCTTCGCCGATATGGCCGCAACCGATCAAAAGAATGCCATAGATATTGCTCATGAGAAATCCTCGATCATACAGCGACCCACTCGCACGGGATGTCAATGGATTTGAGGCAAGCCTCGCGGATGGCCATGATGTTGACGGTATCCTGATGGCTTACCGGAATATCGCCAGTGCGGAAGAAATGGAGCATAGCGGCGATGAAATCCTGGAAGAAATCGTCGTCGATGTTCAGCTGTTCGGTAGTCTCTGCGTGATTGATCTTCAGCGAGAAGGTGATCTCGCCTTTCATCAGGCGGAAATCGGCGGTGCGACCGTCGGCAAAATGCAGCAGCCAGGTCGGGCACTCCATGTTGCCGGTGAACATGACCTTGTCCACGTCGGTGCCCATCAGCACGCAGATCGGCTCGATCTGGTGGATGATGTAGTTCTTGATCGGGCCGCCGGCGGTGGAAACGATGCAGGTCACGTCGTCGCCCTTGGTGGCCTGCAGCTTCTGCGAGAAGCGCAGCGCCGAGGAGGAGAAGCAGGGGGTGTTGTGCGCTTCGGCAATGGCGAAGATGGTTTCGGCATCCGCCTTGTCCTGCGAGAAGGTCTTGTCGACGTACACCGGCTTGCCGCTTTCCAGCGCTTTTTTGGAAAGCTCCACGTGCATTTCGGGGTTATCCGGCGACAGCACCACGATGTAATCGCTCTTTTCGATGACCTCGTCGATGGTGGCACACAGCTCCACGCCGTTTTTCTCGGCCCATTGCTCGTTGGTCATAAGACCGTCGCCCGGTTGGATATGACCGTAGGCGTATTTTACCTGCATCTCGCCGTTCGTTTGAGCGTTGATCCACGCCGGATAGTTATCGGCGTGCCACTCGTTGAGGAAATAATCAATAAAACCGATGCTTTTCATGGCGATCTCCTTACTCGATGACGACCTCGCGGTGCAGATCGGCCGAATCGTACAGCGCCTGCATCAGCTTGGAGGTCAGAATGTTGGTGTCGATGTGGGACGGCAGCTTTTCGCCGGTCTTGACGCAATCGACAAACGCGTTGATCTCGTTTTCGAAGTGGTCGTTGGTCTGGTAGTTGGTACGGGTAGCGGTGAGCATGCCGTTCTTGGTGGAGTACAGCGTGAAGTCTGCGCCGTACTGCAGGCGGATGCCGCCCTTGTCGCCGATGAAGTCGATGTACATCTCCGGAACTTCAATGTTCTGCGCCCATGCACCGTTCAAGGTGATGATCGGGCCGTCGGTACGCACCATGCCGGTGATGCCTTCTTCCACGTCATACGTGCCGTCCAGCACCGGCGGGCCGGCCCACATGCCCACGTAAGCATAGTTCGGGATATCCTTGCCGAGCTTGGAGAAGGTCTCTGCGGTAGCGGTCAGCGGCTTCGGATCGCCACAGCAATACATGACGATGTCGAGGAAGTGCACGCCCCAGTCGATGAGCACGCCGCCGCCGGCGATCGACTTGGTGGTAAACGCACCGCCCAGGCCCGGGATGGAGCGATGGGAGCGGAAGCTCACGTATACCTGGTATACTTCGCCCAGTTCGCCCTGGTCGATGAGTTTCTTAATCTGGTTGACGCCGTCGTTAAAGCGGTTGACAACACCGATGTTAAGAACCTTTCCGGTCTCGTGCTGGGCTTCCAGCATGGTCAGAGCCTCATCGTAGGTGCGTGCGGCCGGCTTTTCGCACAGCACGTTTTTGCCGGCGTGGAGGAAATCAATGGTAATGGGGGCGTGTGCATAGTTGGGGGTGCACACCGACACCGCCTCGATCTCCGGATCGTTTAAGATCTCATGGTAATCCGCCACCGCAATACCGCAGCCGTATTTGGCAACCGCTGCTTCCGCACGTTCCGGAAGGATGTCGCAGAAATACTTGATCTCCACGTCCGGATTTTTCATATAGGCCGGAATGTGGGCGTTGTTGGCAATGGTACCGCAACCGATGACGGCAATTTTCATTTTACTCATAACAGAACACTCCTTTAAATTTATCAAAGTTTGCTTTTTATCATAAATACAGCCAAATTTCTGGCTTGTATTTGTGCCGAAACTATGCTATATTGGCTTTAGCAGTACTTTTTAAGAAACTGCACGGCGGCGGCAATATCACCGTACGGATCGGCGCCGCATTCGCGCTCGACGGTGAGATATCCGTGATAACCGATACGCTCCAGTGCCTGGATATACGCATCAAACGGGACCTGTCCCTGCCCGAGCGGTACTTCCTTGAAGTACTCGTCCAGCCGCAGGTCGCCAATGCCGCCCTCTGCAAAGAAATCGTAGATGATCTGGGGGTCGGTCTTTTGCAGCATGATGCCGTCCTTTGCATGGGTGTGTACGATGTAATCCTTCAACGTGTGCACCGCATACACGGGGTCTTCGTCGGTTACCATCACCAGGTTGGCCGGGTCGAGGTTGACCGCTACGCCCTTGGAAGTCAAACTGTCAAGGAACGCCTTGAGCGTATCGGCCTTTTCCGGGCCGGTTTCCACCGCGAAGAACGCGCCGTTTTTGTGAGCGTACTCGGCCAATTCGTTGCAGGCCGCCTGCATGATTTTATAGCGCTCGCAGGAGGTATCCGCCGGTACCACGCCAATGTGGGTGGTGACGATGTTGCTCCCCAGCTCCAGCGCAATATCGACGATGCGCTTGGAGGTCTCTACCTTGCTGACGTTTTCGTCCGCACGGGCAAAGCCGTGACCGCCCAAGTCGCCGCAAACGGCGCTGACCACCAGGCCGCGGTCGGCCAGCCAGCCACGCACCTGTGCGAGCTTCTGCGGCGTGACCTCCAGCGGAGACAGCTCGCCGCCGGTTGCATATAACTGTACCGCCTGTGCACCGACCTTCGCCGCGCTTTCCAGCGACTGCTCCAGCGGCTGGCGGAACATATCGGCAATGACGCCGATGCGGAATTTCTCTGTGTTCATGTAGGTTACCACCTTTCGGGAGGAATGAGTTTATGGCTTATAAAAATCAACCGCTTGGGACGCGGTTTCATTACAACCGTATGTTCAATATCGAGCCGATCCGCCTGCAAATGCTGCAGCTGATTCAGATTGGCGAGATCTGCATCGAACCGACCTTTGCCGGGCAGGCGCACGACCAGTTCTGCCATGAGGTGAGCTTTATCATTTCCGGCCAAGGTGTGTTTGAATATAACGGCGAACGCGTGCCGGTGTCGGCCGGTGATATCGTTATCACACCGGGAACCGGTCACCATGCCGTTTACGCATCCGACCAGGAGGCGATCTTTTACGCCTTTGCCGGCTTTAAATTCACCGGCGATCACCGCTTTCCGGAGGATGTCACACGCTGGTTTGCCGGCGGCGCACAGTATGTGGGGAGTGACCGTGGCGGCTTTTACAATTACTTCCGCAAATGCATCGACGAATTTTACCGTGGGGGAGAGATCGACCTGCTCATGGTGGAGGCATGCCTCACGCAGATCATCATCTGGGCGACTCGCGCTATGTCCGGTCGTGTGCAGAACAGCGAGTGGCAACCGGAGCAACAAACGCCCGGTCAGCTGGTGTATCGCATTTTAAAGCATGTCGAACATCATTTGCTTGAGCCGCTGACGGTGGCGGGCGTTGCCGCACAGCTTGGCTACAGCGCGACATATATCTCGCATGTGTTCAAAGAGAAAATGGGCGTTACGCTGCAACAGTATATTGCCGACTGCAAGATCGACAAAGCAAAGGAGCTGATTGCTATGCGCCGGTTTTCCATGACCGAGATCGCCGAGCGCTTGGGATATCTTAATCTGCAATCCTTCAGCCGCGCGTTTCAAAAACGTACCGGACTTTCGCCGTCGGAATACAAAGAAACGCTATAATCTACCTTTAGTATAGCGGTTTCACACAAATGCGCAACCGCAGAATTTGCGAAGTCGCTTATCAATATTTGCTTTATTTTGTGGACGACCACCAAACGGTCGTCCATTTTCCTTGGGTTTTTTGGAAATTTTAGAAAGTTATTGACAAGTTTGCCTAAACGCAGTAAAATAATTGCGTAGCAAACAGTGTATTGCGGTTAATTCTGTCAAGAAACGACATAATACGCTGTTATAGATTCTTGCTGGGGAGGCATTCCCCAAAGGAGGGTGTTTGTATGAAACAGTTGTGGATGAATTCCAAACGTGTACTGGCGGTGTTGCTGGCCGTTATGATGTTGGTGGCGCTGCTGCCGGTCGTGGCGGTCACGGCGGCGACCACGGGTTCGGTGACGGTGACGGCGGCGAACTACGCGAGCGGTTTGACGATGACGGTGGACGATGCTTCGCAGCTCGTCTATACGCAGACGGACGACTCCAATAACTCGCACTATTACCGCATGCCGGCCATCGTGGATGGCCGTGCAGGGCACATTGCGGTGGAGCTGTCGGGGAGCAACCTGACCACGTGGGGTGCGTTCGATACCGCATACGGTCTGCCGATGGCTGCGGAATATATCGCGGTCGGTGCCGGTACGGTGGTGGCGGAGATCCGCCAGAAAAACGGTTGGGGTGAACCGATCTCAGGCGGTGCGGAGATCACCATCGAAAACGGCTTCTACCTGCGTAAAATTGACGGTGCGTGGACGTTCTGCCAGCCGGAAGCCGGCACGGTAGACGTGTTCCCGCGTAGCGCCGCGACCTCCACGCTGATGTGGTATATGGCACCGCTGCCGGCCGATTATGCCGGTTATTATCGCTTTGATAACGCCGGTGTGCAGGTCAACGGTGCGGTAACCGGCAACACCATCTGGTTTGAGTCGGCGGTGGCGGCAGATGCCTCCAACTACGGCTCGGTATGCTGGGTGGGCGGCAGCTATTCGTCGGTGACGGTGGCCGGCGGTACCAACGTGATCCCGTGGGATCCGAACACCGGTCTGGACCTGACCAATTCTTCGTTTACCATTAACCAGGATTTCGCCGCTACGGTGGATGGCACCTGGACGGTGACGGCGACCGAGCCGGCACCGCCTGCGCCGATCGACACGAACGTGACGCTGGCGTTTGATTCGGCACCGGCTGCCGGTCAGTTCTACTTC
>JAFUPS010000035.1 GCA_017481085.1 Clostridia bacterium
CCGGTAAATCGACGTATATGCGGCAGACTGCGCTCATCGTGCTGATGGCTCAGATCGGCTGCTTTGTCCCGGCAGACAACGCGCGTATCGGCGTGGTGGACAGTATTTACACCCGTGTAGGCGCGTCGGACGACCTGGCATCCGGACAATCCACCTTCATGGTTGAGATGACCGAGGTGGCGGCTATTTTGAAAAAAGCGACCGCCCAAAGCCTGATTATTTTTGATGAGATCGGTCGCGGTACCGCTACTTACGACGGTATGAGCATCGCCCGTGCGGTGCTGGAATACGTTGCGTCCACCAAGCGCATTGGTGCCAAAACGCTGTTTGCTACGCACTACCACGAGCTGACGGCGCTGGAGGGCGAAGTGGACGGCGTGTGCAATTACTCTATCGCGGTGAAGAAGCGCGGGGACGATATCACCTTCCTGCGCCGCATCATCCGCGGTCCGGCGGACGACAGCTACGGCATCGAAGTAGCCAAGCTGGCCGGCGTGCCGGACGAGGTAGTGCGCCGCGCGAAATCCATCCTGCAAGAGCTGCTGGAGCAGCACGTCTCGGATGCACCGCGGCGCGTGATCTCGGCAGAGCCGGAGGAAGGCCAGCTATCGCTGACCGGCGCGGTGGAGCAGCCGCTGGTACAGCGACTGCGTGATCTGGATGTCAACACGCTGACGCCGATCGAAGCGTTGCAGACCTTATACGAGCTGTGCGAGGAAGCACGCTCCTGCTGATAACACGAAAGGAGGGGAGTTCCCTTGGGACGAATTCAGGTACTTGATAAACATACAGCCGAGCTGATCGCCGCCGGTGAGGTGGTGGAGCGTCCGGCTTCTGTTATTAAAGAATTGATGGAAAACGCCATTGACGCCGGTGCGACCAACGTGACGGTGGAGATCGAAAACGGTGGCGTGACCATGATGCGTGTGACCGATAACGGTAGCGGTATGGAGCGCGAGGATGTGCCGATGGCGTTTTTGCGCCATGCCACCAGTAAGGTGCGCACCGCCGACGACCTGGAAGCCATTGGAACTCTCGGTTTCCGCGGTGAGGCGCTGGCCTCGGTTGCGGAGGTATCGCGCGTGGAGCTGCGCACCTGCCGTCCGGAGGATATTGTTGGCACTCACTACGTCATCGAAGGCGGCGTGGAGTTGCTGTGTGAGGACGACGGCTGTGCGGTCGGTACCACCATTTATGTGCGGGATCTGTTTTTTAACATTCCGGCACGTATGAAATTTTTGAAGAAAGACATCAGCGAGGGCAACGCCGTTTCGGCCGTTGTCAGCAAGCTGGCGTTATCCCACCCGGAAATTGCCGTACGCTTCATTCGTGACGGCAAGGAAGTGATGCTCACGCCCGGTAACGGCGACTTGAACGGTTGCATATACGCGGTGCTGGGGCGTGAATTCGCCTCCACGCAGATTCCGGTGGATTACGCGCTGGGCGGTGTCCACGTCTATGGCACAGTGTGTCGGGTAGAAAGCGGCCGTCCCAGCCGTGCGATGCAGCATATGTTCTTAAATGGTCGCTACGTGCGTTCGGTCACCGTGCAGGCGGCGCTGGAGCGCGCTTTCCACGGGTTGATGATGTCCGGCCGCTATCCGACCTGCGTGCTGTTTGTGGACCTACCGGCCGAAACGGTGGATGTCAACGTGCACCCCACCAAGTTAGAGGTGCGTTTTGTCAATGAGCGTCCGATTTTCGATGCCGTGTATCACGGTATCCGCGCCGCGATCGACAGTAGCCATACACGCAAGCAGGCAGTGCTGGAATCTCGGCCGACACCGGAGCAGATCCGCATCGGTTTTGCGGCTATGGAAACGCCGACGGAAAAGAAACCGTCGCCGTTGGAAGAAAAGATAAAAGCCTTTACAGAGAAGCCGAAACCGACTCCTGCTCACAGTATCCAAAACGTCCCCCTGTCTGTAGCGGATGAGGGGCCGTTTGGCGGCGGCCGACCGGCGCCGTCGGCGGCAAAACCGGTTTCGGTGGATATCGAATACACCGAGCCGACGCCGGCAGTAGCGGCGGCTTCTGTACCACAAGCAGAACCCGAAAAGGCTAATGCCTTTACAGAAAAAGTCGTTCCCACACCGCCGATTGAGTCGGAAAAACCGCCGGTTCGCGTGGTGGGTGAGGCGTTTTCTACTTACATTTTGGCGGAAATGGGCAACAGCCTGTTTCTGATCGATAAACATGCCGCTCACGAACGGCTGTTATATGAGAAATTCAAGAATGAGTCCAAGGCTGATTCACAGCAGTTGCTTACACCGCTGACCGTCACGGTCACGCCGGAGGAGCTGACGGCGTTGATGGATGCCCAGCCGGAGTTGACCGCCGCCGGATATGAGGTGGAGGAATTCGGTAACACCGAAGTTATCGTGCGCGCTGTGCCGCTGTTGTTGGTAGGGGATAATATCGCCGCCATGCTGCGCGAGATCGCCGGCGGTCTGCTGTCCGGCCGTCATGACGTGACCACCGACCGGCAGGATTGGCTGTTCCATAACACCGCTTGCCGTGCCGCTGTGAAGGGCGGCGATACCAGCACGCCGGCAGAACGCCAGGCGTTGGCCGAGCGCGTGCTGTGGGATCCGTCTGTCCGCACCTGTCCGCATGGGCGGCCGGTCTGTGTGGAGCTGACGCGCCGTGAGCTGGAAAAACAGTTTGGGCGCATTGTGTAAAAGTGGAGAAAGACCGTATGAATATGACCGAACACCCCATCCGTCTGGTGAC
>JAFUPS010000036.1 GCA_017481085.1 Clostridia bacterium
AACGCCACCTCCAGCGAGTGCTGCAGCACGTTCTGGCCATAGCTGGTGCGATAATGCAGACGACCGATCAAGCGGACAATCTCCGGGCTGATACCGCGGAGGCCGGTGGTGAGGATGGCGTTTTCGCCTTCCTGCTTGATGGTGTTTTCCACCTCGCGGCGTGCCTTTTCGACCATTTCCTCAATGCGGGCCGGATGAATACGACCGTCGGCAATCAGGCGCTCAAGCGCCACGCGCGCGATCTCGCGCCGGACCGGGTCGAAGCAGGACAGCGTGATCGCTTCCGGCATATCGTCGATGATAAGGTCGCAGCCGGTCATCGTTTCGATGGCGCGGATGTTACGGCCCTCACGACCGATGATGCGGCCCTTCATTTCGTCGTTCGGCAGAGCCACGACCGACACGGTCGACTCGGTGACCTGGTCGGCGGCCACACGCTGGATCGCCTGCGCGATCATCATGCGGGCCTTGGAATCGGCCTCGTCCTTCAACTGCTCGGTGAACTCCTGCAGCTTGCGGGCCTTTTCGTGAGTCAGCTCTTCCTGCAGGTTCTGCAGCAGATATTCCTTCGCCTGATCGACGGTGTAGCCCGAGATACGTTCCAGCGTTTCGAGCTGCTGCTTTTTGACCTGCTCCACCTCGCCGAGCTTCACTTCAATGTTCTTCTCGCGGGCGACGAGGTTTTCCTCTTTTTTCTCGTTGTTTTCGATCTTGCGATCCAGCGTCTCTTCCTTCTGCTGAAGGCGACGCTCCTGCCGCTGCACTTCGTTGCGGCGTTCTTTGATCTCGTGATCAGCTTCGCTGCGGAGCTTCTGGATCTCGTCCTTCGCATTGAGGACGGCTTCCTTACGCGCCGTTTCCGCATCGGCTTTCGCCTGACTGCTGATACGCTCGGCTTCCGCTTCTGCAGAACCGATCAACGCTTCGGCAATACGCTTGCGGTGATTCTGACCTGCCTTATATGCAATAAGACCGGCCACAACCGCACCGATAACCAGCGCGCCGACAGCAATCAGAGCGGCGTACAATACGCTCATCGTTGGCATGGGTAAAGCACCTCCTGTTAAACAGGGGCACACCCCGGCTTTATGTGGCACCGTGTTGCCACGGCTATGGGGGGAAGTTTCGCTTGGAAACAATAAAAAAGAAACGCAAAGTTCTTCTCTATATGGATCAGCGGCGTTTTCCGATAAAACCTGGTTGCGCCCCGAAGTAAAAAAATAAGAATATATGTGGAACTCTTCCGAAGAAGACCACTTATATGCCATTTATACTATACTCTGTTTTCCCCCTTATGTCAAGTGGCAATAGAAAAAAAGCACAAGATGTTGTGGAACACCTTGTGCTTTTAAATGGAAAATTGAAAATGGAAAATGGAAAATAAGAAGACCTTTATTTTTCTTCTTGACGACAGGTCTTCAAAATAGACACCAACAATCGTTCCAGCTCCGAACAATCAAAAAGTATCGACTGAAATTCTTTGCTTTCCAAATACTCTGTTGCCAATAATAATCTAAGCCAATACTTAGTTTCTGCAGTTTCCTTTAATGCGATACTCATTTTAGCAATAAAATCCGCTTTACTCTGTGCCTGTTGCGCCTCTGCTATATTGGCCCCAATGCTGGTTCCCGAGCGTAAAATCTGTTTGGCTAATGTGAACTCTTTTTTCTTGCTCTTCAAATATTTATGAAGATTTACAATTCGAACAGCAAATTCAAAACTTTTCGTTTCAACTACATTACAATTCATAATTTTCCATTTTTCATTATTCATTGTTCATTTTATCTTATCCCAACGCGGCGACGACGGCATCGCCCATGGCTGCGGTAGAAACCGGCGTCTCGTTCGGCTTGGCAATATCCGGTGTGCGCACGCCGTCCTCCAGCACCTGCTTGACCGCGGCTTCGATGGCGTCGGCAGCCGCTTCCTCGCCAAGCGAGTAGCGCAGCAGCATACCGGCAGACAAAATGGTAGCCAGCGGGTTAGCGATCCCCTTGCCGGCGATATCCGGCGCCGAGCCGTGGATCGGCTCGTACAGACCGGGCGTGCCCGGCGCACCCATGGACGAGGACGCCAGCATACCGATAGAGCCGGCGATCTGCGAGGCTTCGTCCGACAAAATATCACCAAAGATATTGGAGGTCAACAGCACGTCAAACTGCTTCGGATTGCGGCACAACTGCATGGCGGCGTTATCCACGTATTGGTGGTTGAGCTCCACCTCCGGATACTGCTCCGCAATGCGCGTGACCGTCTCGCGCCACAGACGGCTGGATTCCAGCACGTTGGCTTTATCCACGCTGGTAACGCGCTTGTTGCGCTTCATGGCAGTTTCAAACGCAACGTGCGCAATACGCTCGATCTCCGGCACCGAGTAACGTTCGGTATCGTAGGCAGACAACGTACCGTCCGCTGCAATGTTGCGGCCGCGATCACCGAAATAGATGCCGCCGGTCAGCTCGCGCACGATCATCACGTCCATGGAATCTCCGATGATCTCCGGTTTGAGCGGGCTGGCATCCGCCAACGGGCCGTACACCACTGCCGGACGCAGGTTGGCAAACAGGCCCATCGCCGCGCGAATGCCGAGCAAGCCCTTTTCCGGGCGGTTGTTGCCCGGCTGGGCATCCCATTTTGGACCGCCGACCGCACCGAGCAGAACTGCATCGGAGGCCAGGCAGGTATCCACCGTTTGCGGCGGCAGCGGCACACCGGTGGCGTCAATGGCCGAGCCGCCGATGAGCGCATCCGTATACTCGATCGAAAAGCCGAACTTTTGGCTGACAGCATCCAACACCTTGACCGCTTCGTTCACGATCTCCGGACCGATGCCGTCGCCCTTCAGCAATGTAATTTTATAGGTTTTCATAAAGCAAGACTCCCATCTGTAACAGTGGTTTTATTATGCACCCAACACCCCGCAATGTCAAGAGGACAGCGGCGAGTTTCGTCAAAAACTTGACAAGGTACGGCGTTATATTGTATAATAGGGCAGCCTGAGGCCGGCACGGTCTTCAGGCTATTCTTATGAAAGTAGTGAACGACATGAAATACGACGTCATCATTATCGGCGCCGGCCCCGGCGGTATCTTTTCCGCCTATGAATTATCCCGTTTGGCACCGCAGTTGAAGGTGCTGGTACTGGAGGAAGGCAACCCCTTAAGCCGCCGCAAATGCCCCATCGACGGCGACAAGATCAAATCGTGCATCGGTTGCAAGCCGTGCTCGATCATGAACGGTTTTGGCGGCGCCGGCGCGTTTTCGGACGGCAAATACAACATCACCAACGCTTTCGGCGGCACGTTGTACGCCCATATTGGTAAAGACAAAGCCATCGACCTGATGAAATACGTAGACGGCATCAACCTTGCCTATGGCGGCGAAGGCACCAAGCTGTATTCCACCGCCAACAGCAGCATTAAAAAGCTGTGCCTGCAAAACGGCCTGCATTTGCTGTAGGCCTCCGTGCGGCACTTGGGTACCGACATTAACTACGTGGTGCTGGAAAACCTCTATAACGAACTTAAAGAGAAGGTGGAGTTTCGCTTCAATTGCGCCGCCAAGAAGGTGCGCAAAGGCAGCGCCGGCTACACGGTGGAGACCGAAAGCGGCGAGTTTACCGGCGATTATTGCATCATTTCGGCCGGTCGCAGCGGTAGCAAGTGGATGGAGCAGGTATGCCGTGACATGGATATCCCCACCCATTCCAACCGCGTAGACATCGGTGTTCGCGTGGAGCTACCGGCGGAGGTATTTGCCCATCTGACCGACGAGCTTTACGAAAGCAAAATCGTCTACCGCACCGAAAAATACGGTGATCTGGTGCGCACCTTCTGCATGAATCCAAAGGGCGCGGTGGTTAACGAAAACACCAACGGCATCGTGACGGTCAACGGTCACAGCTACGAAGATCCCGCCAAACAAACCGGCAACACCAACTTCGCGTTGCTGGTGGCCAAGCATTTTTCCGAGCCGTTTAAAGATTCCAACGGCTATGGCGAAAGCATTGCGCGGCTTTCCAACATGTTGGGCGGCGGCGTGATGGTGCAGCGGTTTGGCGATCTCATTCGAGGCAAGCGTTCCACACCGGAGCGCATCCGCGAATCCTTCACCGTTCCCACCCTGCAGGCGACGCCGGGCGACCTCAGCCTGGTCATCCCGAAGCGTATTCTGGACGGGATCATCGAAATGATCTATGCGCTGGACACAATTGCTCCCGGTACGGCCAACGACGATACGCTGCTGTACGGTGTGGAGGTCAAATTCTACAACATGGAAGTGGAGATCAACGATAATCTCGAAACGCTCCACAAAGGGTTGTATGCCATCGGCGATTGCAGCGGCATCACCCATTCACTTTCCCACGCATCCGCCTCCGGCGTGTACGTGGCACGGCACATTGCCGAAAGCGTCAACCAATAATAAAAACTCCCGACTGCGGTCGGGAGTTTTTTGTTTATCGGATACCGTATTTTTCGATGATATAATCCATATCCTTATCACCGCGGCCGGAGAGGTTGATCAGAATCGAGCCCTTGCCCATCTCCTTAGCAAGCTTCATGGCGTACGCCACCGCGTGCGAGCTTTCGATCGCCGGGATGATGCCCTCCATGCGGGACAGCTTGAAGAACGCATCGATCGTTTCGTCATCATCTACCACACCGTATTTCACACGACCGAGATCATGCAGGAAGGCGTGCTCCGGGCCGGAGGACGGATAATCCAGACCGCTGGCCACCGAATACACCGGGGCCGGGTCGCCGTTTTCGTCCTTAAGCATGATGCTGTTAAAGCCGTGCATAATGCCCTCGGTGCCAAACTGCAGGCTGGCCGCATGGTCGCCCAGCTTAGCGCCGCGGCCAAGTGGCTCGACACCGTAGATATCCACCGGATCGTTGAGGAAGCCGGCAAACATACCGGCCGCGTTGGAGCCACCGCCTACACACGCCACGACCGCATCCGGCAGTTCACCGGTCATGTCGAGGAACTGCTCGCGCGCCTCGATGCCCACGACGCTCTGGAAATCACGCACCATCATGGGGAACGGATGCGGACCCACCACCGAGCCGATGCAGTAGATAGCGGTCTCATACTCGCGCAGATACGCCTCAAACGCGGCATCCACCGCTTCCTTCAGCGTTTTCAGACCGTGCGTGACCGGCACGACGTTCGCGCCGAGGATCTTCATGCGGGTGACGTTGGGCGCC
>JAFUPS010000037.1 GCA_017481085.1 Clostridia bacterium
GGAAAAAGATTACCTCGGCCGCCGAGCTGACAGCGGCCGTGGAAAGCTGCGGCGGCAACATGCTGACCTTAAGCTTCAAGCGCGGCGACAGCGAGCGAAGCGTCAGGCTGATGCCCTTCTTTTCTCAGAGCGAGGGCAAATATAAGACCGGCGTTTTCGTCCGGCGAGGGGGAGTTTTTGGAAACTTCGTTTTGGGGGAGCAGGAATTTTGGCCCTTTCCACTTGATAGCGCCGGTGGGGCAGACGGATGCGCACTCGCCGCAGCTAATGCACTCGTGGTCGCCTACGTGGTGGATGTCCAACTTGCAGTGCGCCACGCAACGGTTGCAGTCCACGCACGCCGGTTTGTCAAGCTTAATGCCGAACAGGGAGATGCGGTTAAACAGGCCGTACAACGCACCCAACGGACACAAAAACCGGCAGAACAGCCGGAACACGAATACCGACCCGACCACGATGCTGACCATCAGCAGGAACTTCCACGTGAAGATGGGCCCGAGCATGGAGAAATAGCTGGCGTTGACCTTGTTGGCCAGCAGCGTCAGCCCGCCCTCGATGGTACCGGCCGGGCAGATGTACTTACAAAAGGCCGGTAGCGGCGTATCGCGCAGGGCATAGAGGATGGGGATGAGCACCACAAACACCGCCAACAGCACGTATTTGAGATACGAAAGCAACCGTGTGACCGGGCTTTTTTTCAGCTTAGGAGTTTTGATCTTATACAGCAACTCCTGAATCAATCCGAAGGGGCACAGCCAGCCGCAGATGAGTCGACCGAACAAAATGCTGTAGAGTAGCAGGATGCCGAACACGTAAAACACGGTGGATTTCCCGGCGGAGAATGAGCCCTGCAGCGAGCCGAGCGGACAAGCCCCCACCGCCCCGGGGCAGGAATAACAGTTCATGCCGGGCACGCACATCACCTTGGTGTTGCCGGTGTAGATGTTGCCGGTAGCAAACCCCTTGACGTTGGCGTTGAACAGCAGCGCAAAATATAGCTGCATCAGCTTGCGCTTAGTGGGCATCCACTTCTTCAGTTTTTCTTTTATAGCAGCCATATTCTCACCCCAATCCAATGCACTCGGTGCAGATGTTGATCGCCTTGGTCAGTACGTCGGCCGCACCGTTTTCCAGCGCTCCCCACACCAGCAGTACGATGCCGAGCACCAGCACCGCACACCGGGCGATAAACACCCCGTCAAACCGCCCTTTCGGTGCGGCGACTTCGGTTTTGGGGATAGGTTTTAGTAAATTAATTTCCCGTTTCATGCTGAGCTGGCCGTGGTAGGCGGCAAATACGCCGTAAGCAAAGGGCACACCCATGCACGGCAGCAGCACCAGCATCGCGCGGATCATGGAGCTGTTGATCTCCGATTGATGGAAGCTGTTTCCCTGCAGCGCATACCACAAAAACACCGCACCGCCCACCGCCGCCAGCACCACGGAGATCACCTGGTGGAGCTTGCGGCTTTTTTGCTCTCTTTGCACGGCGGCGACCACCGCCGGTTCGGCTTGTGATAGGTCGGCTTGCGCCTGCAACCGCCGCAGAATGGGAGCGGTAAGATCCGGCTTGAGTCGGCGTTCCTCTACCGGCAGAAGCCAATACAGCACAAACCCGGCGATGACCAGCCCCAGGCAGAGATACACCGGCACGGCGATGCGCGCAAACGCCGCCGCCACCACCTCACGCGAAAAAGGGTGGTCGCCGGTTTGATAAATGCCTACGCACGCCACCATCAGGCAGATACCGGCCACCACGATGGCCGCCGATACCAGCACGTGATAGATCGTGCGGATGCGTTTTATTTGTATAGCGGACATAAGCTCGCCTCCAAACAGAAACAAATTCATTTTCAGTATAGCATATCCACCCCAAAAAGTAAATCACCCCATGGGCAGAAAAGCGAATTTTGTTTGAAATTGAAAGAATTTTGGGATGGACCGCTTTAAATCAATAAAACCTCTTGCAATTGGACGTAAAATAAGGTAATATATAGGTTGGTATATTCTCTTTTATTTTATTTTAACTATTACGCGTATATTACGCGCGCGTGAGAGTCTTGCACGAGAAAGGAATTCGCTATGAAAAAGACTACTCTCTCAAAAGCCATTCGGATGACGCTGAGTATGCTGGTCGTCGTCGCTCTGTTGGTGAGTGCGATCCCGGTCGTTTCGGCGGCGGACGGCACCTTTGTGTCCTCCTCCATCCAAAAGCTGGAAGGTCTGGATGTCAACTACAAGGACTATCTGGATGGCAACGTGGCGTTCCAGCTGCCGGACGGTGTGACCAATGACGACGAGGTGTCGGTCATCATCAAGCTGGGCGAGCCCACGGTGATGGATGCCTACGATGAGTCAGCCAAAACGATGAGCTTCCAGCAGTTTGCCGCTTCGACCGAGGCGGAGACGGTGGAGGCCAATATCGCCGCCCGTAAGGCAGAGATCTTGGCGTTGCTGGATGAGCAGGGGGTTGATTACACCACCGGCGAGGATTACTCGGCGGTGTTTGCCGGCTTTGAGCTGGTGATGCAAGCGAAGCACTACGCCGTCACCTGCATGTCGCTGGGCGATGGGGAGAAGGCGGTACTCGGCGAGACCTACAAGCCGGCGGAAACACAGCTTGTGGAAAACGAGGTCAACGTGTACGAGACCGGTATCTTCAACAGCTCGGATGTCAGCTACGACGGCACCGGCATGGTGGTGGCGGTGCTGGACACCGGCTTGGACTCCAACCACAGTGCGTTCTCGGTAAGCAACTTCACGTCCGATACGCTGGGGCTGACCTATGACGAGGTCGCCAAGCTGGTCGGCAAAACCAAGGCAAGCGAATGGGCCGAGGGTCTGTCGGTAGACGACGTGTACATCAACGAGAAGGTGCCGTTCGGCTACGACTACGCCGATAACGACCCCGACGTATACTCCACCCACAACAACCACGGCACGCACGTTTCGGGCGTGATCGTCGGTAAGGACGATACCATCACCGGCGTAGCCCCCAACGCGCAGCTGGTGTCGATGAAGATCTTCTCCGACGTGGAGGACAGCGCACAGGCCTCGTGGATTTTGGCGGCGCTGGAGGATTGCGTGGTACTGGGCGTTGACGTTATCAACATGTCGCTCGGTACGGCCTGCGGCTTCGGTCACGAAACCGAGGAGGAAGTGCTCGACGGCGTGTACGACCGCATCCGCGAGGCGGGCATCACCGTTATCGTAGCGGCCTCCAACAGCTACAACTCCGCGTATGGCTCCACCGCCAACGGTAACCTCGGTCTGACCTCCAACCCGGATACGGGTACGGTCGGTTCGCCGGGTACGTATGAGGGCGTAATGTCGGTGGCATCGGTCAACGGCGTGGAGACCCCTTACATCAAATACAAGGATACCATCATCTACTTCGATGAATCCAACACCAACTCCGGTAAAGAAAACCACTTCTTCGATACGCTGCTGGGTGACAAGGACTCCATGAAGGCCGAGTTCGTCACCGTCCCGGGCGTGGGCCGTTCGGAAGACTACACCGGTCTGGATGTGACCGGCAAGGTCGTGCTGGTGCGCCGTGGCTCCAACACCTTTGAGGAAAAAGCGCTCATCGCGGAAAACCAGGGTGCTATCGGTATCATCATCTACAACAACGTCTCCGGTGATATCAAGATGAACGTGGGCGACGCCAAGCTGGCGGTGTGCTCCATCTCGCAGGACGACGGTGAGATGCTGGCCGAGGTGGGCAGCGGCAAGCTGACCATCGACCGCGACCAGACCTCCGGTCCGTTCATGTCCGATTTCTCGTCCTGGGGCCCGACTCCGAGCCTGGGCATTAAGCCGGAAATTACCGCGCACGGCGGTAACATCCTGTCGTCGGTGACCGGCGGCGGCTACGACCGGCTGTCCGGCACGTCGATGGCGTGTCCCAACCTCGCCGGTGTGGCGGTGCTTCTGCGCCAGTACGTGGCGGAAAACTTCAAGGATATCGCCGATAACGATACCGAGATCAATGCCATGGTCAGCCGCCTGATGATGTCCACGGCGGATATCATCATCAACACCAACGGCGAGCCGTACGCGGTGCGCAAGCAGGGTGCCGGTCTGGCCAACCTTGCGTCCGCCGTTAAGACCCCGGCGGTCATCGTCACCTACGATGCCGAGGGCAACGCGATGGATAAGACCAAGCTGGAGCTTGGCGACGACCCGGATAAGACCGGTGTGTACGAGATGACCTTTGCGGTCGACAACTTCAGCGACAAGACGCTGAGCTATAAGATATCCGCCAGTGTGTTTACCGAGGGCGTGAGCGATACCAAAACCAACGCCGGTGAGACCACCGTGACCGAGGAGGCTTACGTGCTCGAGGGCGCGGAGTTCGAAGTCGTGTCGGTGGAGGGAGGTCGTTTGATGGGCTCTCGCCTGACCGTCAAGAAGGGCGAGGAGGCCAAGGTCACCGTTCGCGTAACGCTGTCGGACGAGGATAAAGCATACCTCGACAAGTCCTTTGAAAACGGTATGTACGTGGAAGGCTTCGTTTCTCTCGAGGCCACCGGCGGCAACAAGATCGACCTGAACGTGCCCTACCTCGCCTACTACGGCGATTGGACCAAGGCACCGCTGTTCGACCTGGAATACTACGACACCAACGCCGACGAGCTGGATGACGGCATTGACGTGGAGGATAAGCTGATGGCCGATGCCTTTGCCACCCGTGCGGTCGGCGGCATCTCGGATGACTTCGTCAGCTACCTTGGCTCCTACTACTTCCAGCAGGATCCGAAGGATATCGTCATCGCGGCCAGCAAGGATTACATTGCGCTGTCCAACCAGGTCGGCTCGGTGCATTCGCTGCGCTTTGTGTGGGGCGGTATGCTGCGCGGTGCGGAGCATATCGACATCACCATCACCGATGACACCACCGGCGAAGTGGTGTTTGAATGTGTGGAAAAGGACATCCGCAAATCCTACGGTGACGGCGGCGATATCCGCCCGTCCAACATCGAGATCGAGTTTGACACGCAGGAATACAACCTCGCCAACAACAGCCGATATACCGTTCGCTTGGTCGGTTATCTGGACTACGGCGAGGACGGCGGCGTGGCAACCAACCAAAACAACGTGTTTGAGTTCCCGCTGATGGCCGACTTTGAGGCCCCGACGCTTTCGGACGTGGAATTCTACTACGAATACGATAAGACCGCCAAGAAAAACCGGTTGTATGCCAAGGCGGCTATCTACGATAACCATTACGCCATGTCGGCACAGCTTGGCTACGTGGTGACCGGGCAGGATGACGACGGCAACGAGATCCCGGAGCTCAAGGCGTTTGAGCAGTACATGACGCCGGTCTACTCCAAGTTTAACGACACCACCTACGTCACGCTGGAGCTGACCGATTACGTTTACCAGATCAAGGATAGCGCGATCAACAAAAACTCGTTCGTGCTTACCTGCTACGACTACGCACTGAACTACGCGACTTATGAGATCCGCCTGCCGGACGATTACGAGGACTTCTATTTTGAAAGTCTTGAGGACGGTTTGACGCTCAGCCCCAATGAGGTGTTCACGCTGGAGCCGCTGGTCTACCCGGATACCGAGTGGGCCGAGCTGTTGGAGTTCGACTCCTCCAAGCCGAGCGTGGTGCGTGTGGTCAACAACAAGCTGGTGGCGGTCAAATCCGGCACCGCGATCATCCGCGTAAGCGATCCGCGGTCGGATAAACGCCTGACCTTCCCGGTCACCGTCCTCGAGAAGGGTGACGACGGCTACCGCCGCTATGACAAACCGGTTGCGGATATGTTCATCCTCAACGGCTATACCACCAACAAAGCCTATTACATGCTGGATAACGAAGATAAAGACCTCGGCGATACCGGCAACAACCGTTTCTTTGAGGGTAACTACCATCTGTCGATGTATCCGTCCGAATCGGTCACCTTAAACTACGACCTGGATGCGTATTATCCGCGCGATACCAAAGTGGAGTTTGCCTCGTCCAACGAGGAGATCGTCAAGATCGACCAGAACGGTACGGTTACGGCGGTGGCAGAGGGCTTCGCCTCGGTCACAGTCAAGATCCTGCAGGACGGCAAAGCCACCTACTATTCCGAATCGGTTTCGGTCGAGGTCAAGGACCCGTGGGTGAGCACCGCCGGTCAGTTGACACACTACTACGGTGTCGGCGGCGTGGTCGAGGTACCGGCACGCCTGTCGCTTAAGGAGATCGGCAACTTCGCGTTCTCCAACTTCGAGTACGTCAATAAGACGGAGGAGGAGCTGGCGCGCGACGACCGTGAGACTACCAAGCAGTGGTACATCGGTGACAGCACCATTACCAAGGTCATCCTGCCGGAGGGCATCGAGAAGATCAACGCCTACGCATTTGCTAACCTGACGGCGCTGGAGGAGATCGTGCTGCCGTCGACGTTGACTGCTATTGAGTACGGCGCGTTTTACGGTTGTACCAACCTGCAGAAGGTGACCTTCAGCGGTGAAAACAACCTCATTATCGTCAACCAGCACGCCTTTGAGAAGTGTGACCTGCAGGGTACGCTGGAGCTGACCGCCGCGTGCGTCATTTCCGATTATGCGTTTGCCGGCAACAAGGACCTGGAAAAGGTCGTCACGGCCGACAGTCTGTTGTCTATCGGTCAGTATGCTTTCGCCGGTTGCGAAAGCCTGAAGGAAGTCACCGTCACCGCCAAAAAGGTGAAATACGGCGGCTATGCGTTCACCGGCTGCGAAAGCCTGACTTCGTTCTACGTCAATGCGTCGGTGTTGCCGGAGGGTCTGTTCTACGAATGCGAATCGCTGACAAGCGTGCAGATCGGCCCGGACGTTAACGCCATTGACGAATTTGCGTTCCGCACCACCGAGGTCGCTACCTTCGAGGTGATGCAGGGCAATAAGGCGTTCAAGCCCGGTAAGGCGGCGTACGTGCTGTCGGCAGACGGCAAGAAGCTGATTGCCGTGGCGGCCACCACCGAGGGCGCGTTTACCGCCGCAAACGTTGACAATGCCAACGTGAAAGAGGTCGGCAAGGGTGCGTTCTCGCACAACGTCAAGATCACGTCGGTGGAGCTGCCGTCGGTCACCAAGCTGGGTGACTATGCGTTTGGCTCGTCGCTCAAGATCGAAAAGGTGACGCTCGGTGAGCTGACCGATATCGGCGAGTATGCGTTCTTCGAGACCGCCATCACCACCCTGCCGGCGTTTACTGCCGACACCGAGATCGGCCGCTACGCATTTGCGTTTACCGCGATCACCAGCGTGACCGTGCCGGATAAGATGGAGGTTGCCGAGGGCGTGTTCAGCGAATGCGGCAAGCTCGAAACGGTAATCATCGGCAACGACGTTACGCTGGGCAAATACGCGTTCGGTATGGATAAGGATAGTGCCTTCTCTGTCAGCAGCTATAACGAAAACGGTAAAAAATATTTCTACTATACCTTCGCCACCTCGCTGAAGGCCGTGACCATCGGTGAAAATGCGGAGATCGGCGAGCAGGCCTTCAACAACCACGCAAGCCTGGAAACGGTGACGCTGGGTGCCGGTGCCAAGCTTGGGTATATGGCGTTCTACAACACCGCCAGCCTGAAGAACATCGACCTGTCGGCGGTCGTCGAGATCGGTGACTACGCGCTGTCCGGCGACGTGTACTACGTCTGCCTGGACGACGTCATGTCCGTCGCGGCGGTCAACTCTGAAGGTCATTACATCTACACCTACCACGCGCCGGTCATCGAATCGGTCAGTCTGGCGGCGGCGGAAAGCGTGGGCGAGTATGCATTCGCCTACTGCCGCAGCCTGACGACCGTCACGCTGAACGACGAGATCGACGAGATCAAGCCGTATACCTTCGCCGGTTGTATTGCGCTGAACAGCATCGACCTGTCCAAGGTGGAAACGGTGGGTGAGTATGCGTTTACCGAATGCGGTGCACTGCAGAACGTCAATTTGTCGGCGGCAGAAAGCGTGGGTGAATACGCATTTGTGTATAACCGCGCACTGCAAAACGTCACGCTGAACGAAAAGGGCACCGAGCTGGCCGAGGCGGCGTTCTCCTATTGCGATCTGCTGGCGCAGGTGACCAACCTGAACAAGGCGACCGTCATCGGTGACTATTGCTTCGCGTATACCGCGCTGACCAACGTGGATCTGAGCGGTGCGGAGAGCATCGGTGACCACGCCTTCATCAAGGAGACCTACACGCCGTTTACCGTTACGCTGGGCGAGGACCTCGAAACGCTGGGCGATAACCCGTTCGCCATGTGTGTGCTGGAGCCGTTCTGCGTGAGCGAGACCAAGGACTTCAACGGTAAAGAGGTCGTGGAAAAGACCTACGACTACGAGATCAGCAAAACGGTGTTCGTAAAAGACGGCTCGCTGTATTGCGAGACCGAAGAGGGCTACGAGCTCATCACCTTCGTCGGCACCGATATGCTGGCAGCCGAGGTGGCAGAGGATACCGTCCGCATCAGCGCCATGGCGTTTGCCGGTAGCAAGGCGAAGCTGGTCACGCTGCCTTACACGGTCGGCTCTATCGGTCACAAGGCGTTCTACGATTGTGACGAGCTGGAAATGGTCATCTTCCAAAGCTACCGTGCGCCGATTTTGGAAGAGGCGTTCGATCCTACTTACTACGAGTCTTACACCCACATCCCGGGCACGGGTGAGTTTGGTGCTTACACCGATTATGACGGCAACGACGTGCAGATCGTCGGTGCCGGCATCCTGCCCTACTATATGTGGAATTCCACCGATGGCTTGTATTCCAACGTATTCTACGGTGCGAACTTCATGGACTACGTCGGCTACGTAACGGATAAGATCGCGATGATCCGTCCGGTCAACGGCCAAAACTACGAATCCTATATCTACAACAGCTACTTCGATATGCGTCTGGATGGCGGCGTGGCGGCGGATGACGTCACCGTGGCGGCTATAAAGGCCATCAAAAAGATCCCGTCCAAGCTGTCGGTGGACGACCGTCCGTTGGTAACGGCGGCGCGTGCGGCCTACGATAAGATCGCCACCGTCGAGCAGCAGGCGCTGGTCACCAACTACGCCGACCTTATCACGGCCGAGCACCGGTTGGCGGCGCTGGATGCCGCGGCCAATCAAGCGCCGGCAGAGCCGGAGCCGGAGCCGGAAAAACCGAGCTACGCGTGGCTGATCGTGCTCATCGTGCTGGTTGCTTTGCTGGTGCTGGTGCTGGCCGCCTACGTGTTCTGGAAAAAGCACAAGACGGGCGCGTGGCCGATGCCGGCAACGCTGTGGGCAGACGTGAAATATCTGTTCCGCAAGGACGGCAAGGTGGTCACTACCTCTATCAAGGTTTGGAATACCGTGAAAAAAGCGGTGCTGGTGGCGGTTGCCGCTACCGTGACCTTCTGCAAGGATCTGTGGGCAAAGCTGTTTGTCAAAAAGCAGGCCGATACTGCGGAGGAAGCTCCGGCAGAAGAAGCGACCGAGGAAACGCCCAAAGACGCACCGGCCAAAAAGGCATCGCCGTTTGCGGCGGTGACCGGCTGGTTTACCAAGCGGTTTGCCAAAAAGCAGTCCGATGCCACGGAGGAAACCCCGGCAGAAGACACTCCTGCGGAAGAAAGCGCCGTCGACACGGAGACCCCGGTAGACGAGCCGACCGAGGTGTCGGTTGAGGATGTCGCCCCGGAGATGCCGGTGGAAGAGCCGGTGCCGGAAATCCCGGCAGAAGCGCCGGCGGCGAAAGCACCGAGCCGTGTATGGAAAATCGTTGTGGCGGTGCTGGCGGCGTTGGCGGTCCTCGCACTGGTGGTGGCTGTCGTGCTGACCGGCGATTGGTCGGGCGAGGAAAACCCCTATCAGATCAACGATAGCGAAAACTACACCGTCAGCGTGAAGTACGATGCCAACGGCGGTACCTTCACCACCAACACCGGCGTCATTGTGGATTCCTACAACGTGGCGGATATGACGGCGGATGCGGCAGGCAACGTTTCTGTTGCACTGCTGCCGCCGGATGCCGCCGAGCGCGGTAACGATGCGTTTGGGGCTACCAAGACCGGCTGTTTCCTGGCCGGCTGGTACGCCGAGCGTACCCAGACCGGCACGGATGCCAATGGCAACCCGGTTTACGCCTACGCCAAGCCGTGGGATTTTGCCGCCGACCGTCTGACGGTCAACACCGCGGAGTCGCATTCGTCCGGCGAGCCGGTGGTTACGCTGTATGCGGCGTGGGTGCCGCGCTTTGAGGTGCGGTTCTTCAACCGTGCCGATTCGTCCGAGTTGGGCACCTACTCGTTCGTGCCGGGCGCAGACGAGTCGCTGACCGTTCCGGCATGGGATGCCGAGACCGGCACCATGAATATGTACGATTTCCCCGAGCGCGCCGGTTATACGTTTGAAAAGGCGTATTACGACGCCGCCGGCACGCGTGCGGTCGATACCGCCACGCTGCAGCATCCCGGTACGGTCGATGCGGCCACCGGCACGGCGCAAAATCCGGTGATGGACGTGTACGTCGATTGGACCGAGGGCGAATGGTATCACATCTACACCATGGAGCAGTTCCTGGATAACGCCAGCGTCAACGGCAGCTACGTGTTGCACACCGACCTCGATTTTGCTGAGGAGATCTGGCCGACGTCGTTGATGTACGGCAACTACGGCGGTAGCATCGTAGGCAACGGTCACACCATCAAAAACGTCACGCTGACGCAGTCCAACAACTCCAAGGTCAACGCCGGCTTGTTCGGTCACCTGACCGAGACGGCCAGCATCACCGACGTCACGTTTGAAAACGTGACCTTCACCGTCAAAGCCGGTGCGCGTGTCAACGGTGCCAGCTACGGTCTGCTGACCGGCTCGCTGTCCGGCGAGGCCAACCTCGAAGGACTGCAGATCGTCGGCAGTACCCTGCAGATCGACTCCGATTGCTATTTCGGAGCCAACGATTACTTTATCGGTCTGTTCTGCGGTACCGGTGATGCCACTGCGGAGAATTACGCCGGTATCACCTGCGTGGCGGTGGGCGATTCGCCCGAGTCGGTGCAGATCACCGTGGACGGAAACACGGTTACTTTGGAATTCGTTAGTTGATATATATCCTTTAAGACGAACTCAAATCACATAGAAAAAGGAGCCGATACTTGTGAAAAAGATTCTTTGTCTGGTGTTGTGCTTGGCGCTGTGCGTCGGCATGACCGGTACTCTGTCGGGCTGTAACAGCAGCTCCGATGCGTTCGTTATCATGACCGACCAGTTGGACGGCTTGTTCAATCCGTTCTTCTCCACGTCGGCGGCGGACGGCACCATTGTTGCAATGACGCAGATCGGTATGCTGTCCTCCAAATACGTCAACGGCGAGGTCGAGGTGGCCTACGGCGACGATGAAGCGGTTGCCGTTAAGGACTACGACATCGTGGAAAACGATGACGACACCATCACCTACACCTTCGTGCTGAAAAATGGCATTCAGTTTGCCGACGGTCATCCGCTGACTATGGAAGACGTGCTGTTTAACTATTACGTCTATCTGGACCCGGTCTACACCGGCTCCAACACGCTGTATTCCACCGATATCATCGGTCTGCCGGAATACCGCACCCAGACGGTCGGCTCGTCCTCGGACGACAGCGACGATCTGATCGCGTCGCAGGCCGCCACCCGTGCCAACGCCCGCATCAACGAGCTGGTCAACCTGTTCAACTCCGAGCTGAAGGCTTCCTCCACCAAGGAAGTGAGCTATGAGGAAATGAAAGCCGCCATCTCTAAGTATTCGGTGAGCAGCGGTTACCAGACCGCCATCTCCAACGACCCGGACGAGGTGACCAACAAGGACCTGCAGGCCGATTACGACTACGCGCTCAAGCTGTTCCGTGAGGAGCTGGAGGACGACTACCTCAGCGCGCAGGAATCGTACACCGACGAGCCGTACAAATCCCACGAGGAATTTAAAAACGACGTGTTCTGCTTCATGTACACCGAAGGCTACGTGGAAGTGGAATATGCCGAAGGCGACGACGGCAAGGTCGACCGCACCAAGATCGAAAAGCTGACCCCGGCGTATCCGAGCAGCATCGACAGCAAGGATAAGGCTGTGGATTACATCTTTAACGACAAGATCGCCCGTGAGCTGGATATCATCCTGCGCTACTGGGCGACCGGCACTACGCTGAATAACGAGTTCACCGCTAAGGCGAAGGAAGTTATCCTGCATGAGAACATTGCCGACGACGGCTCGCTGGCGGTGGAAAGCATCTCCGGCATCGTGTCGCTCGGTCACACCGATGCGGCCGGTAGCCAGATCGAGGTCAACGGCACTACCTACACCGTGGCATCCGGTCACAACGACGACGGCACCGTGACCAACACCGCCGAGCACGACGTACTGCAGATCACCATCGACGGTATCGACCCGAAGGCTATCTGGAACTTCGCGCTGACCGTTGCGCCGCAGCACTACTACGGCGAAGGCAGCTCGGTGGGCGTGGATATCGCCAACAACAAGTTCGGTGTGGAATTTGCCAACTTCGATTTTATGAGCAGCATCATCCAGTCGCCGCGCAACGTCAAGATCCCGATGGGTGCCGGTGCGTATAAGGCAACCGACGCCGCCAACAGCGATGCGCCGAAGGACACCGAGTTCTATAAGAACAACGTGGTCTACTTCAAGCGTAACGACAATTTCCACACCGTGGGCACCGGCCTTGAGAACGCCAAGATCGAAAAGATCCGCTACCAGGTCGTCAGCTCCAACAACGCCATCGACGCGCTGGAGACCGGCGGTGTGCACTACATCACCCCGGCGCTGACCGCCGACAACTACGAGCGTCTGACCGGTATGCAGAAGAAGGGTTACGAGATGCTGACCACCGACCAGCTCGGTTACGGTTACATCGGCGTCAACTCCGGTAAGATCACCGATATCAACCTGCGCAAGGCCATCATGTGCGCGATGAACACCGGTCTGGCGCTGGACTACTACCGTGCCGGTACCGCTTCGCAGATCTTCTGGCCGATGTCCAAGGTCAGTTGGGCGTACCCGGAGACGGAGGAAAACGACCACGATTATCCGCAGAGCATCTGGAGCGAGGATATCGCCAAGACCAACATCGAAAAGTACATGCGTGAGGCCGGTGTCTCCGAGGGCGACAGCGACCTGAAGATCACCTTCACCATCGCCGGCTCCACCCTGCAGGATCACCCGACCTACAAGGTA
>JAFUPS010000038.1 GCA_017481085.1 Clostridia bacterium
ACGGCCGGTGCGCCACGCTGTACAAAGTGACCGCTCATCACCGCCACTACGTGCGTTGCTCCCAGCCCCTCACGGGCCCGGGCTTTTTCGATCAGATGTGCGTGACCGCTGTGAAACGGATTGTATTCGGCAGCAATTCCCGCCGTTACCATAAGATCACCTCTTGCAATCCCAAAGTTTCATGGTATAATGTTAGTATACAAAATATGTCGATAAAAAGCAAGGAGAGATTATATTATGAAGATTTTGGTTATCAACGCCGGTAGCTCGTCTATGAAATACCAGCTGATGGACATGGACGGCGAGGTCGTGCTGGCCAAGGGCAACTGCGAGCGCATCGGCGTGGACGGTCATCTGGAGCACAAGGCGCACGGGCAGGAGTTCTGCCGCGACGTCGCTATGCCGGATCACACCGTGGCGTTTGAGGTGCTGAAGGACGCCCTCATCAGCGGCGAGGGCAAGGTCATCGACGATCTTTCCGAGATCGCGGCGATTGGTCACCGCGTGGTGCAGGGCGGCTCGTCCTTCACCGCCTCCTGCCTCATCAACGACGAGGTGGTGGAAAAGGTGAAGCAGTACATTCCGCTCGCTCCCATCCACAACCCGGCCTGCCTGCGCGGCATTGAAGCGGCCACCGCAGCCTTTGGCACGGATATTCCGCAGGTGGCGGTGTTTGACACCGCGTTCCACCAGACCATGCCGGAAAAGGCATATATGTACGGTCTGCCGTATGAGTATTACGAGAAGTACGGCATCCGCCGCTACGGCTTCCACGGCACCTCCCACCGCTTTGTGTCGCAGCGTTGCTTTGAGCTGCTGGGCAAGCCGGACGGCAAGGGCACGCGCGTGATCACCTGCCACATTGGCTCGGGTGCATCCATCGCCGCCATCAAGGACGGCGAGGTGGTGGATACCTCCATGGGCATGACGCCGCTGGACGGCTTTATGATGTCCACCCGTTGCGGTGCGGTCGATCCGTCGGCGGTCACGTTCCTTATGGAAAAAGAGGGCCTCACACCGGCTGAAATGGACAATATCATGAACAAGAAATCCGGCCTCACCGGTCTCACCGGTCTGAAGCCGGACGACCGTGACGTGTGCGCCGCTATCGAGCAGGGCGACAAGCGCGCCAAAATGGCGTGGGATGTGCGTTCCTACCAGATCGCCAAAACCATCGGCGGTTATCTGATGGCCCTCGGCGGTGCGGATGCTATCGTGCTCACCGCCGGCTCGGGCGAGAACCAGTATCAACTGCGCAAGGATATCATGGATTATCTGGCATGGCTGGGCGTGACCATCGACGACGAGGCTGCACACGTGCGCCGTACCGAGATCGAGATCAGCGGCAAGGATTCCGCTATCCGCGTGTTCGTCATCCCGACGGACGAGGAGCTGGTCATTGCCCGCGACACCAAGGCGATCGTCGCGGCGATGTAAGGGGCTTCCCATGAAGCGATTGCTGGCCCTGCTGCTGGTGATGGTGCTGTTGTCCGGCTGTAGCTCACAGCCGGACGCACCGCCAACGCTGTTCAATACGACCGGACGTAGCTCGGCGGTGACGTCCTCGACGGCAACGACCACAACCGCCACAACGACTACGACGACCGAGGAAATCGCCGATACGTCCCATAATACGGATGAGTCGGTAAGTGGCACGACCACGATCACGACAACCTCGGCCTCTGCCTCAAAAAAGCCGACGACGACAACCACCACCAAACAGCAGACGGCAACCACCACGACAACCACCACTCAAAAGGCGACGACCACCTCAGCGGCGATCGTACCGCCGGAAAGCTCGACGGAAGCCTTCTGCCAAGAGGTGTGGCGGCTGACCAACGCAGAGCGCGAAAAGGCCGGCCTGCCGCCGCTGAACTACCACAGCGAGCTGCAGCAACTGGCGGATACCCGTGCCGCGGAGATCGACTATTACAGCGGTCATTTTTCCCACACGCGACCGGACGGAAGCGAGTGGCATACGGTGTTCGGCAACGGCCACATAGATTACCGGGCCATCGGCGAAAACATCGCCTTCGGCCAGCAAACGCCGGCAGAGGTCGTGCAGGCGTGGATGGATTCGCCGGGGCATCGGGCGAACATCTTAAACGAGGATTTCACCGGCATCATCTGCGGCTTTAACGACTACCATTGGGTGCAGCTATTCCTCACCCCGTGGGAATAAGATCGAACTTCCCATTTTCCATTAAAAAAATCCCACCCGATGAGGGTGGGATTTTTCATTTTACTTTCCTGCGTCGCGGATAGCACGCTCCAGCCAGATCGCGCCGATATCCAGCGCATCGAACAGACCGTTTTTCTCACTGCGCTTGGCAATGCGATCCTTCGGGCGCATCGTTTCGTCGGTGGAGATGAGCTGGATGGACACCTTATCCGCCACCTGTACGCCGTTTTGCTCCTTCATCGACAAGATCTGCAGCATCACCACAAACGGTTCGTTCATCATGCCGTAGTACAGCGTGTTCCCCTGCCGCACCAGCGGCTTTCCTTTATACATCAAAAAGGCATTGTCTGCCATATTACATTCCTCCTTCGCATTTGTTTCATTAGTATATCACAAACGCCGACGGATGTCAAACAAACTTTTGCATTGCTTTGTTTTTGCCCTTTACTTTTATATAAAATGTGTGTATAATAAAAATAATTCTGCTTGAAAGCGAGGTGACCGCTGTGGCACCAAAAGTGAATCAGCTCAAATTCGGGGCGGTGCTGTCGTATGCATCGCTGGCCATCGGCGTGGTCGTTTCGCTGGTGTATACCCCCATCATGCTGCAGCGGCTGGGCACACAGGAATTCGGCGTGTACAACCTTGTACTGCCCATCGTTTCCTACCTCAACCTGCTCAGCTTCGGGCTTGGCAGCACCTATACCCGGTATTATTCGCGCTACCGCGTGGCAGATGACCAAGAGGGTTTAGCACGCTTAAACGGCATGTTTCTCACCATCTACAGCATCCTCGGCACGCTGGTGCTGATACTCGGTCTGATCCTCGCCGCCGGCATGCATATTCTGCTGGCCGAAAGCGAACTGACCGCCGGTGAGATCGAGCTCGCTCGCACGCTGATGTATATCCTCTCGGTCAACGCGGCGGTATCCTTCCCCATCATCGTGTTTGAATCCAACGTGATGGTCAACGAGCAATACTTGTTCCAAAAGCTGGTGGCCATCGGCAAAACGGTGTTCAATCCGTTGGTGATGATCCCGTTACTGATCATGGGTTGCAACTCGGTAGTCATGGTGGTCGTGACGCTGATCTTCACCGTGCTTTCGGGCGTGGTCAACATCACCTATTGTCTCAAAAAGCTGAACATGAAATTCAAGTTCGGCAAGCTGGATGCCGTGCCGCTGAAGGAGATGCTCAGCTACACGTTCTATATCTTCATCGGCATTTTGGTCGATCAGATCAACTGGTCAATGGACCGCATCATTCTGGGCTTCCAGGTGGGCTCTACCGCTATTTCGGTGTACACCATCGGCTCTCAGCTACACCAGTATTTTCTCACCATGTCCAACTCGTTCTCCGGCCTGCTCACGCCGCGTGTGCACCGGCTGGTCGCCTCCGGCAGTTCGGATAAGGAGCTGACCGCGCTGTTCACACGCATCGGACGACTGCAGTTTTTACTGCTTTCTATGATCCTGCTTGGGTTTATCGCCGTCGGGCGGGCGTTTTGCGTGTGCTGGGGCGGTGGCGAGCCGTTTGAGATCTCGTATTACATTGCCATTGCGCTGTTCATCCCCACGGTGGTGCAGGCCATCCAAAGCCTTGGTATCGAGATCCAGCGCGCCAAGAATATGCACCGCTTCCGTTCGCTGGTTTACCTTGGCGTATCGCTGGCCAACGTCGCCGTCAGCATTCCGCTCGGCCGGCTGTTTGCCGGCTTGGGGCAGGAGTTCACCGCCGCCTACGGTGCGGAATTTTCGGGGACGTTTGCCGGCTTCGGCTGTGCGCTCGGTACGGCCTCCGCCATTCTGCTGGGCAACATCCCGCTGATGAACTGGTACTACCGCAAGCACATCGGGCTGGGCATCGGCTCGTTCTGGAAATCTATTCTTTCGATGGTGCCCGGCATGCTCATCCCCACCGCCGCTGCCTTGGCCATTGCTACCTGGGCACCGGTGCGTCACTCGTATCTGGACGTCGTGCTGTGGGGCATTGTGTTCGTTATCGTGTATGCGGCGTCGGTATGGCTCTTCTCGATGAACGATTCCGAAAAAGACATCATCCGCGTGCCCTTGAAACGCTTGCTGAAGCGGTAACATCTCTTGCGATAGAGGAGAGTTCTTATGAGCATCGTACTATCCCCTATGCCCAAAAAAATGACAGTCACGCAGGGAACGCATACTCTTGACCGTCGGGGATACGTGTCCGTGGATGACCGGGCGTTATTGGCTCCGCTGCGTATTGCCCGGCAAACGCATTTCCCGGATATGGAGATCGCTGTGGGCGCCTATTCCCATCGCGCTCCGGCTATCGTGGTGAACAAACTCGACGGTCTGCATCCGGAAGGGTATCGCTTATCCGTTACGCCTACGGAGATCGTCATCCGTTACACCAAAGCCGCCGGCGCGTTCTACGCTTTTATGACGCTGAATCAGCTATATACGCTATCGCCGGAGCTGCCTTGTCTGGAAATAGAGGACGAGCCCGATTTTCCGTTACGCGGCTATATGTGGGACGTAGCGCGCAACAAGATCCCGAAGCTGGAGACTATCCTTGATATGATCGACCGCATAGCGGCCCTGAAGTTCAATCATCTGGAGTTATACATGGAGGGAGCTCCGTTTGCCTATCCTTCGTTTCCGGAGATGTGGGAAGGGGCTGACGTGCTCACCGGCGACGAGCTGATGACCATCGATGCTTACTGCAAGGAGCGGTTTATCGATTTCGTGCCCAACCACAACACATTCGGGCACATGACCGAATGGTTGAAAAAGCTGCCCCGCGAAATGGCTATCTGTCCGGACGGCTTCTACTACGAGCCTTGGGGCGCCCATTTTCCACATCCCACCAGCTTGAACCCTTACGATGAACGCAGCATAGACTTGGTGCGGCGCATGTCGGACGACCTGCTGGCATGCTATTCGTCGGATATGTTCAACGTCTGCTGTGACGAGGTGCTGGAGCTGGGCTGCGGCGTCACCGCCGGGCAGAGCCATGAAGAGCTTGGGAAAACCTACTACGGTTTTCTGATGAAACTGTATGAATACTGCCGGGAACGTGGCAAGACCATGCTGTACTGGGGCGATATCATCGGCCATCACCCGGAGCTGATCCCGCAGTTGCCCAAGGATGCGATCGCCCTCAACTGGGGCTATGAAGCAACCGAAGTATCCGAGGAAAGCTGCGTGGCGTTTGAGGCAGCGCAGGTCCCCTATTGCGTATGCCCGGGCACCGGTAGCTGGAAGACCTTTACCGGCAAGACCGGGCAAATGCTGGGCAATATCCGCACGTCGGTCGAAAACGGTCGCCGTCATAACGCGATGGGCGTGCTACTGACCGATTGGGGCGACAACGGACATCTGCAGGGTTGGGCTACCGCTTTGCCGGGACTGACCTATGCCTCTGCGCTGTCCTGGGGGTATGAGAATAACCGGGACATGGATCTGGCCGCCGCGCTCAGCATCCACGTGTTGGGGAATACCGATTCCCAGGCCGGACAATGCCTGCTGGATATCGGCAACTGGCACACGATGGAAACCGTACCGCTGGTGAATCAAACCGTCACCGAGCGGATCATGACAAACGATCTGGATGCTTTGGAGCTGTGGCCGTCCTTCGGGGTGTGGGAGTGCTTTACCCACGAACAACTGGACGCCATCGTTGCGTACGTAGAGGATTGCGCGAAGCGGCTATCTACGTTAGATCTGTCCGCTATCCCCCACGCCGATACGGTGTTGAAGGAATACCAAACCGGCGCTATGGCCGTGAAATTGGGCCAGCTATGTGGGCACTACAAATTGTACCTGCACGAGGAAAATACCGCCGGACAAAAACGCGTGTTAGAGGAGATGCGGCAGCTCATTCCGCAGATCATCGTCGGCTACCGGACGACCTGGATCGTCAAAAACCGGTATTCCGGCTTGGATACATCCCTTGAGTATTTCCTCAACAAGCAGGCGAGCGTCTGCGAGTATCTGGATAAACTGGGCGATACCTGATAATTTTGCATAAAAAAATCCCATCCGGTTGGGCGTAGCGCCCTTGGATGGGATTTTTGTTTTATGCGGTTTTATCCTAACAGCACGTCGGTGGCCAGCATGAGGCAAAACCCAATGAGTAACGCATACGTCGCGCCGCGCTGTGCACCGTGTGCATGCGTTTCGGGAATCATTTCGTCGCTGATGACGTACAGCATCGTGCCACCGGCAAACGCCAGCGCAAACGGCAGAATGACCGATGCCACGCTGACAGCAAAATACCCGATCAGCGTGCCGACCACCTCAACCAGACCGGTAGCCAGCGCACACACCAGCGTCTTACCGGGCGATACCCCGGCTGCCAGCATAGGTGCGATGATGACCATACCCTCCGGCACGTTTTGCAGTGCGATACCGCCGGCAATGATGAGCGCCTGCGTAGTATCGCCCGAGCCGAAGCCGACACCGGCCGCAATGCCCTCCGGCAGATTGTGAATAGCAATGGCGGTGACAAACAACAGCACCTTACTGAGGTTGGCGTTGTGGTGCTCCTCGCTGTCAGCGCCCACCAGCTTGTGCAGGTGCGGCACCAGCTTATCAATGAGGTTGAGGCACACCGCACCGGCGAAAATACCGGCCACCGTGATGAGCAAGCCCCAGTCACCGCCGTATTCCAACGACGGCAGCACCAGCCCGAGCACCGCCGCCGCCAGCATGACACCGGCCGCAAACGACAGCACGATATCCGAAAATTTATGCGAGATCTTTTTAAAAGCAAATCCAATGAGCGCGCCGATCACCGTCGCGCCGCCCACGCCGAGTGCCGTGAGCCAAACCATGGGCATACAACCACTCCTTTCCGGTTTTATTGTACCGCATTCCGGCCGGAATTGCAAGAAAAAATCCCACCCGACCGGCACTGTCATCAAAACAAGAAAACGTCATTCTGAGGAGGGCGTAGCCCGACGTGAGAATCCGTTTTCAGGAGACGGATTGCCACGGTCGCTAACGCTCCCTCGCAATAACGGGCTAAGCTTAATGACATTACCCGACGGGTGGGATTGTATTACAGCTCGAATTCCTCCGGCTTGTGCTTTTCCTGCGGCGGACGGCGCAGCGGCATCCGCTTAAGCGGATCGTACACAAATTTGCGGCACAGATGATACAGCGGTGCCGCGCCTTTATAAGGGCACAGCATGACGCTGCCATCGGCCGAGCGACGACCGTGCGCGCACACTTCGCAAGCCTTGCGGATGTTATTGCCATACAGCTTTTTGGCCATGATCGCCACTCCCTTCGCGTTATCTGTTTTGTATTATAGCACAAGCGTTTTTAGAAATCAACCTTTTTCCGCATACTCGCCAGCCACGTCACACACAGCACCAGCATCGACACGCCGCCCAGCGCCGATGCTCCGGCAAACGGCTCGGCGATCACGCCGGAGGGAGCGGCAAAGGTAGGCAGCACCGAGGACGGCAGCCACCATAGGCTCAGCAGACCGCCCAGGCAACCGTGTAGCAGACGGGCGGTGAAAAAGCGCATATCCAGCGTACCGGGTGGCAGTAGCATGGCAATTTGCCCATGCACCGATAAGCCTCCCCATCCCAGCACCAGCCCCAATAAAAACGGTGAGTGCAACACGCCCATACTGCCGCCGGTGACCTCCAGCAAGCAGGCTGCCGCCGTGCGCACCGACTGCGGCACACCGGCCGCAGCCAAGACCGACAGCAGCAGACACGCCAGCGTGACGAAGCCGGTCATCCCCAGCAACGAACGTGCCGCGGCCGATACCGACTCCACCAATGCGGTCGCCGGACGAAGCGGCGATACCGGCAACGGCGGTGGGACGGACTCCTCTTTGTCTTTAGGGCGGTAGAGCAACAGCACCGCGGTGGAGGCAACGGCGTGCGCTGCCCACAGCAGCCATCCGGCCCTTGCAGAGCCAAGCATCCCCACCCCCACCGTTGCCACGCAAAACCCCGGACCGGCGTTGACACTGCCGACAAGCAACCGCCGCGCCTGTGCCGGCGACAACCGGCCTAAGCGACACAGATTTCCGATGGCCGCCGCACCGGCCGGGTAGCCGCCGACCAATCCGATGAGCCACACCGAGGCCGCCGCACCGGGCAGCCCTAGCCATCTCAGCGGCACGGATAGACACGCTCCCAAGCGGTCGCACAGTCCCGAGCCGGTCAGCCAGCCACCCAGCACCAAAAACGGAAACAGCGACGGAATGAGTACCTCGGCGGCGATAGCCAACCCACGGCGCATACCGGTAGCCGCGGCCTGCGGCCACGCCAGCAGCACCCCACCGGCCGCCACCAGCATCAGCGACCAAAAAGCGGTTTTGAGCGCGGTCAAACGAACGATCCGTATCATGCTATCATCCCCTTATACCGCACTATATGCGGTATGATTTCCCAACATGCCGCATAGAATGCTGCGAAAGGACGGGTGACAGCGTATGCGTGTCAGACAACGGATGGAAGCACTGCTGGATCTGCCAAGGGGCAGTCTGACGGGAGAAGCACGGCTGGAGATCTATGCCGGTCGCATGGCGGTGATGGACGGCCACTGCGCAGTGCTGGATTGCGAAGAGGACGTCATCCGTCTGCGCACCGGCGGCGGTGTGCTGTGCTTTCGCGGTCGGGAGCTACGGCTGGCGGCGTTTTCCGCCGGCGGCGCTACGGTGGAGGGGCGGCTGTGCGCCGTCGAGTTCGAATGAGTGCGGCGGTTTTGTGGAAAGCCGAGGGCGGCATGCTGCCGGCTTTTCTCAACCAACTCCGCGAGGCCGATGTGCCGGTGAGCAACGTTCGCCCAGGTAACAACTGCATCACCGCCGTTACACCGGCGGCAGATTACCACCGCCTTCGTCCGGCGGCGCGGCGCACCGGCACACGCGTGCGTATTCGGCGCAAGCGTGGGCTGGCATTCCGATTGCAACCGCTACGCGGCCGGGCGGTCGGGCTGTTGACCGGCTGTGTGGCCGCCGCCTGCCTGCTACTGTTTTTCAGTAGCCGGATATGGGTGGTCATTCCCAGCGGCCTGGAAGGAAAAGCAGCCGAAAAAGCCTTGGCAACGGTGGCCGAATTGGGCGTGGCGGTCGGACAGCCGTACGCCACTCTCCACCCCAAGGAGATCTCGTTGCAGGCACTGCAACGGCTCAACTCAGTGATCGCGCTGACGGTCAATCTGGACGGATGCATCGCCCACGTCGACATGGTACCGGATAACACCTCTCATCCGTTGGCCAACGAGACGGCTCTTTCCAACCTCGTCGCCGCCCGTGACGGGCTCATCCTACGCACCGAGATCCGGCAAGGCACGCGCATGGTCAAGGCCGGCGAGGGCGTCACCGCCGGCACGTTGCTGGCATCGGGTGCTACCGAGACCAACTTCGGACCGCTGCTCGGGCGGGCGGAGGGCGTGGTGATGGCGCGCACCAGCCGCACCCTCACCGCCGATATACCGCTACAACAACAGCAATGGCGACCAAGCGGCGAGCCGACCGTCACCACCGCGCTGTCGTTTTTCTCGCTGTCGTTGCCGTTATCTGCCCCGGTCAGCCTGCCGGATGCGTATACCCGACAACGCGACGACGACTTTCTCACCGTCGACGGGTTGCCGTTGCCGGTGGGCATTTGCCGTCAGCAGATCACACCGCTGAAGGCCGTGACGGTCACCCATTCACCGGAGGAGGCGGAGGCGCTGGCGCACCGGCTGCTCACGCTGCGCGAGCAGACCGAGCTGGCCGACGCGGTCATCAAAGACCGCACCGTAAGCGTGCAACACACCGACGAGGGGTGTTATCTCACCGCCGTATACACCTGCGTGGAAAACATTGCGGTGGAAGTGCCGGTGACCGTTATAAACTAAAAACTGCCGTGAGGCCTGTCATACATCGAGCCCGTCATTGCGAGGAGCGGAGCGACGTGGCAATCCGTACTTCTTAAAACGGATTCTCACGTCGGGCTACGCCCTCCTCAGAATGACGTACTTTCTTATGCTAATGACAGTACCTCACGGCAGGTCTTTTTTATGCTTACGCTTTGCTGAAGCGATATTCCGTTTTGCTGCGGTAGATGTCGCCGGCTTCCAGCACAATGGACGGAAAATGCGCATGGTGCGGTGCATCCGGCCAGTATTGCGTTTCCAGGCAGAAGCCGCGGTATTTGCCCTGTACCGCGCCACCCTTGCAGCCGGTCTCGTTCAGGCCGTTGGCGGTGTACAGCTGCACGCCGGGCATATCCGTCCAGCATTCCATGGTGATGCCGCTGATAGGCGCGGTGGCGGTGGCGGCGTGCCGCCACGCACGGTCGGTGCCCAACACGTAGTTGTGGTCGTAACCACCGGCCGACAGAATGAGCGGATGCGGCGCACCGATGCCGTCGCCCAGCCGTTTGCCCTCGCGCAGGTCGAACGGCGTGCCCTCCACCGCCAGCAGCTCGCCGGTGGGGACAAGCCCCTCGTCCGACACGGTGATCTTATCGGCATGGATAGACAACACCGTATCCAGCACCGCCGGACCGTCGTGCCCCTCAAGATTGAAATAGGCATGGTTGGTGAGGTTGACCAGCGTATCCGCATCGCTCACGGCGGCATACGCAATGCGCAGGCGGCCTTTATCGACCGTGAAGGTGACCGACACGCTCAGCTTGCCGGGATAGCCCTCCTCGCCGTCCGGCGAGGTGAGGCGGAACACCACACCGTCCTCATCCGACAAAATATCCGCATCCCACAAGCGGTAGGCAAAGCCGACGATGCCGCCGTGCAGATGGTTGTTGCCGTTGTTGGCCGCCAGCGGATAGGTGCGGCCGTTCAGCTCGAACGAGGCACCGCCGATGCGATTGGCTACACGGCCGACGGTGGAGCCAAAGCAGCAGGTGCTGCGGAGATAATGCTCCAGATCGTCGTACCCCAGCACCACGTCTTTTCCGTCGAAAACGATCGATTGGATGGTAGCGCCGTAGGTGAGCACCGATACCGACAGCACCCCCGAACGCAGCTCGTAGCGATAGACCGGATCGCCGTTGGGCATACAGCCGAACGGATAGCGTTTAACACTCATATGAAAGCCTCCTTTTTCTCAATGGCGTCATTCTGAGCGAAGCGAAGAATCCGTTCTTCAAAAAGCGGATTGTCACGTCGTGCCTGCGGCACTCCTCACAATGACCGGCATTTTCTGCTTTTTATTGTAGTGCATCCCCCTGTAAAATGCAAGAGAAAATAAAAATAAAGCCGATGCCGGGCAGCATCGACTTTATCGTGATTTTGGGGATTACTTCGTGCGGTAAAGCACACCGATGGTGTCCGGTCCGCAGTGGGACGAAATGGTGCAGGACGCACGCGTGATGCACACCTCATCCGGATTTTGATACTCCTTGACCAGCGCCACCGCCTGATCCAGCAACGACGGATCGGTCATGCCGGAATGGGTGACAAAAATGCGGTCGGTCTCGATATCGGTGCGGTCCTTCAGCTCGTCGGCAATATACTCGGCCAGGCATTTGCCGAACGCACCGCGGTATTTTTTGGCCGCATCCATCTTGCCGCAGGTGTTATCCACCTTGATCTGCGGCTTGAGCTTGAGCAGGTTGGCGCCAAACGCCGCTACAGCGGAGCAACGGCCACCCTTATACAGGAATTCAAGATTTTCCAGAATGAAGCTGGCGTGGCACTTTTCGCGCAATGCCTCTACCTCCGCCACGATCTGCGGCGCGGCCATGCCGGCCTGCACGCGCTTGGCGACCTCCAGCACCACCAGACCCATGCCGGTGGAAAGGTTCTGACCGTCGATAACGTACACACCCTCCAGCTCGGCGGCTGCCAGACGCGCGTTCTGGTGCGAGGACGAAAGCCCCGAGCCCAGATTGACGTGAATGACCTCGTCGCCATCCTTGGTGAGATCTTTGAAATACTGCAGATATTCGTCCACGTTCACCGCCGCGGTGGTGGGCAGTACGTGGCTTTCTCTGTATTTTGCATAGATATCGTCCGGCGTGATGTCCACACCGTCATTATAGGATTTCCCTTCCAGGATAATGTGCAACGGATAATAATTGACATCGTAACGGGCCTTGAGCTCCTCACCAAGATCGCAGGTGCTGTCGGCACTCACAATGATCTTTGCCATACAGTCGGTCTCCTTTTTCGCAAATATTTTCATTATTGTAGCACAAAAAATCGCAAAATGCAAGTAAAGTCAACAAATAATGCGATTTTGCCTATTTTCAGTATATGCAAAAGCTGTTCGCTTTATATATAAATAAAAATTTTAAAAAGGGTTGCAATTTTTATTTTCGCGTGGTATACTGTCCATAGTAAGTGTATAGCAAGGAGTAAAAAGAGTGGGGCGACCCGCTCTTTTGTGTTGATTGGAGGGATTTGCTTGGATAACAAGAAACGGCCGGTTGCGGAGGTGTGCTGGGAGCTCGCTCTGCCGGTAGCCGAACAACTGGGGCTGGACATCTGGGACGTCCGCTACGTCAAAGAAGGTGCCGACTGGATCCTGCGGTATTTCGTGGATAAGGACGGAGGCATCGGCATTGAGGATTGTGCGGCGTTTTCGCGCGCCATCAGCCCGGTGCTGGACACAGCCGACCCCATCGGGCCGTCCTATTGCCTGGAGGTCTCCTCCCCCGGCATCGAGCGTGAGCTGACACGGCCGGAGCACTTTGAGGTGTGCGAGGGCTGTGCGGTCATCGTCAATCTCATCCGTCCGCAGGACGGACAAAAGGAATTTGCCGGCATCCTGTGTCCGCTGACCGAAGCCGGTGTCGTCATCGAAAACGAGGACGGCGTGACTCAGACTTTCGACCGGAAAGCCATTGCAAGCGTGCGCTTGATGGCCGACTGGGATGAAGTATAAATTTGTTAAATTTTCCGTGACAAACGGGTATGGAGGTACATGATGAAAAGAAGAAGTAAGGCCAAGGAGCAGATCAATTATTCTGCGGAGTTTTTTGAGGCTCTGAAACTGCTCGAAAAAGAAAAAGGCATTCCGGCAGACTACCTGCTGGAGAAGATCCGCGCCGCGATCATCATCGCGGTCAAGCGTGACTACGGCGGCACCGACGAGAATATCTCGGTCATCCTCAATCCGGAGACCGGCGAGTTCCGCGTGTCGATGTCCCGCATCGTGGTCGAGGAAGTCACCGACCCGAACACCGAGATGACGCGTGAGCAGGCGGCGAAATACGATCCCACCGCGCTGCCGGGCGACACCGTGTTCATTCCGCTGGAAACGCACGAGTTCGGCCGCATCGCCGCACAGACGGCGAAGCACGTCATCCGCCAGGGCATCCGCGAGGCGGAGCGTGGGCAGCAGCTGCAGGAGTTCCAGCGTCACAACCAGGAGATCGTCACCGCGCTCATCACGCGCATCGATCCGGTGACCGGCAACGCCTCGCTGGAGATCGGCAAAAACCACGCCGTGCTGCCCAAGGCAGAGCAGACGCCGGGTGAGGAGCTGAAGGAAGGCCAACGCATCAAGGTATACGTAGCCAACGTCAGCGAGGGCGAGCGCGGTCCGCGCGTGCTCATCTCCCGTACGCACCGCGACCTGGTGAAGCGTTTGTTCGAGCTGGAAGTGCCGGAGATCTTCAACGGCGTGGTGGAGATCAAGTCCATCAGCCGTGAGGCCGGCTCCCGCACCAAAATGGCGGTGCTGTCGCACGACGAAAACGTCGATGCGGTGGGCGCTTGCATCGGTCCGCGCGGCACGCGCGTGGCCGGCATCGTCGAGGAACTCGGCGGCGAAAAGATCGACATTGTGGAATACAGCGACGATCCGGCAACCTTCATTGCCGCGGCGTTGGCACCGGCCAAGGTGCTGGCGGTGGAGCTGGCTGAGGACGGCTCTAATAGCTGCCACGTGGTCGTACCGGATAACCAGCTATCGCTGGCCATCGGCAACAAGGGTCAGAACGCGCGTCTGGCCGTGCATCTGACCGGTTGGAA
>JAFUPS010000001.1 GCA_017481085.1 Clostridia bacterium
AACGCCGTGACGGATGTCTTCCATCATCTTGCCCAGCTTGACGAACTGATAGCCGCAAACCTCGTTGTTCTCGTCCAGCGCGATCTTGGTGACGTAGCCTTCTGCCATTTCCAGATAGCGGACGCCCTTCACGTTGGTGGAGTACATCGTACCGATCTGCGAACGCAGACCCTTACCCAGGTCTTCCAGACCGGCGCCGATGGACAGACCTTCCTCGGAGAAAGCCGACTGGCTACGACCGTAGACGATCTGCAGGAACAGCTCGCGCATAGCGGTGTTGATCGCATCGCAAACGAGGTCGGTATTCAGGCACTCGAGCAGGGTCTTGCCCGGCAGGATCTCCGCCGCCATAGCTGCCGAGTGAGTCATACCGGAGCAGCCCAGCGTTTCCACCAGCGCCTCTTCGATGATGCCTTTCTTGATGTTCAGCGTCAGTTTGCAAGCACCCTGTTGGGGAGCGCACCAGCCGACGCCATGGGTCAAACCGGAAATATCACTGATTTCCTTTGCCTTCACCCACAGACCTTCTTCCGGGATCGGTGCGGGGCCGTGATGAGGACCTTTGGCCACAATACACATTTGCTCAACTTCATGAGTATAGTTCATATTGGTACTCCTTTCGGTTTTTACTGTACACGCCGAAGCGCACATCTGTACGCATAATATTATAACGAAGTCCTATTCAATTTTCAAGTGTTACTCGACCTTTTTTTCCATTTTCGGCTTTTTGTTTAAAAAAGTGAGGAAGAGGCGGAGTAATCTGTCTTTTGCGTTGTTCTATATAAGTAATGTATAAGGTGAGCTTTGTTCCGACCATACTCAAAAGTGGAAAAGTTGTAAAAAATTTGAAGAAGTGGAAAAAATTTTTGCAAAAACTATTGCATTATTCTAGGAACTGTGCTAAAATTGGATTAGTACAAATTAGGAACTGTGCAAAAATTGCACCGTTACTAAAACAAGGAGGGCATTATGGCTCGCAGAAGGGTAAATACAACAAAGCATGAGATCGTTAGAGTGGCGTCAAAGCTGTTTCTGGAGACCGGCTACTCTGCCACTTCACCCAAGCTCGTTTGCGAAGAGCTGGATATCAGTACCGGCAACCTCACCTACTATTTCCCCACGAAGGAGCATTTGCTGGCCGTGGTGGTGGAGATGTTGTGTGACTTCCAGCGTAAGATGATGGATCTTGAGGCGCAGGAGGGCTATAGCTCGGTGATGGCGATCTGCCTAGAGCTGATGGCGATGGCCTCGATGTGCGAGGAGGACGAGATCGCCAAGGATCTGTATATCGCCTCTTATACCAGCCCCTTGACGTTGGATATCATCCGCAAAAACGATGCGGAGCGTTCCAAAGAGGTTTTCAAAGACTACTGTCCGGATTGGACGGACGAAAACTTCGCTGAGGCGGAGGTGCTGGTATCCGGCATCGAATACGCCACGCTGATGACGACCGATAGCGGCGTTTCGTTGGAAACCCGCATCGCCGGAGCGTTGAATAACATTCTGACAATATTCAACGTCCCTGAGGAAATGCGAAAAATGAAGATCGGCAAAGTGCTGGCCATGGACTATCGGGCCATCGGACGACGAGTGCTGAGGGAGTTTCGAAAATTTGTGGAGGACTCCAACGATCATCTACTGGATGAACTGTTGCATGCACGACGATCATGAGGGCGTTTCCCGTTCGTTTTGTTCATAACGGCCATGTGCCGATACTTATCCAAAGAGGGAGGTTACTATTATGAAAACCAAGTTCCAACTTTCCAGGAAGATCATCAGCGTCCTGCTGTGCGTGGCGTTGTTGCTTTCGTTTGTGCCGCTGACGGCGTTTGCCGCCACAGGTTATGTGTATCCGGGCGGTGCCGGCACGACGGTTGCCGATCTGGATACCGCGAACAAGTATTCCGAGTCGCTGGGCGATAACGCCTCGACCGAATATGCCGGCCGTATCTGGACGGATAAATCCGTTTACGACAGCGACGTGACGTTTGCCACCTTTGGTGGCGGCAACTCCACCATCAAGCTGAACGAGAACAAAAACGGCGAGGATTTCCTCGTTGCGTACTCGGCACTGGCCACCTCCGAATCGATCGAGGGGCAGTCGCAGGCTCCGGTGGACGTCGTGTTCGTTATCGATACCTCCGGTTCGATGAACGATGACATGAGCTCGACCGACTCCACTAACCGTATCGTCAATACGGTGTCGGCGCTTAACCGTGCTATCGAAACGCTGATGGCGCTCAACGAGCACACCCGTGTGGGCGTGGTGGCGTTTAGCAGCACCTCTACCGTCTTGCTCGAGCTGGGCCGCTATGAGAAGGGTACCCGCACCTCCGGCCAAGGCAATAATCAGACAACGGTTACCAACTATTTCTCGCTGAGCAGCAACAACAGCACGTTGTACGTGCACGTGAAGAAGGAAGGCGAGACGCAGCAGATCGATGTGTCGAGAAGCGTGACCGGCGGTACCAACATCCAGCGTGGTATCTACGAAGGCATGAACATGCTGGCTACCGAAGCCAGCACCACCGCGACGATCAACGATGCGACGGTGCAGCGCGTGCCCTCGCTGGTGCTGCTGTCTGACGGTTCGCCCACCTATTCCTCCAGCTCCAGCTCGTGGTGGGCGCCGGCAAACAACGACAACGACGGTCCGGGCAGCGGCAGCTATTACGGCAACGGCATGAAAGCACTGATGACCGGTGCGTATATGAAAGATGCCGTTGACCGCCACTACGGCGTGGAAGGTACTTCGATGGCGACCACCATGTACACCATCGGTATCGGCATCACGGCGCTGGAAAACTATGCCAGCAATTTCTTCAATCGCTATTACACCGGCGAAAAGGATCTGGCGAATATCACGCTCAACCCGAAGGATCATTGGAACGAGACCAACACCATGGCCTCCGATATCCGCGCGGCGTGGAATACCTATATCACCAACAACGGCCAGCCGACCGTTGATACCAATGACCGTGAGCAGTACACCTTCGGCCATCCGTCGGCGTACGATATCGACACCGACGCAGATGCGCTGAAGAATCTGGTCGATTCCTATTACGATGCGGATAACGCTTCGGCGGTTACCGACGTATTCGAGCAGATCGTGGCCAGCATTTCGGTGGCGGCACCGCAGGTCCCGACCGAGATCAAGGGCTCCGATCCGATGACCGACGGTTATATCACCTTCACCGATCCAATCGGTGAGTATATGGAAGTGAAGGACGTTAAGGCAGTCATCTACGCCGGTACGACCTTCACCGTCAAGAACGTCGCCGTCAATGGCAACACCACGACCTATACCTTTGCCGGTGAGGTGCACAGCCCTGTCTACGGTGACCAGAATATCCAGAACATCCTTATCACCGTGACCGAAAACGCCGGCAAGCAGACGCTGGTCATCAAGATCCCGGCATCGGTCATTCCGTTGCGCGTTAACGCAGTAACACTGAACGCCGACGGTTCGGTCAAAACGCATACCAATAACGGCGCTATGCCGACGCGTGTGATCTACTCGGTCGGTCTGCAGTCGGAGATCGTCAAGGAATCGGACGACGGTGAGCTGTATATCGATCGCACCAAGATCTCGGGTGAATACCTTGACGCCCACACTAATGATGACGGCACCATCAATTTCTATACCAACGTTTACACCGGCGAACATGTGGTGCACGGCTATACTGCCGGTAACGCCACGGTGGAGTTCGAGCCGTCCCATACCAACAAGTTCTACTATATCCTTGAGGATATGCCTATTTACAAGGATGAGCAGTTTACTCAGCAGCTTCCTGCTTCGGAAGGCATCGACCCGGATACCACCTACTATTATCTCGATGAGTTCTATCATGGCAATGCGGTCGAAGTGCTGCCGATCGCCCGTACCGGTGCGCAGTTGACCACGACCGAGATCGTCACCGGCAGTGACGGTTGCCTGTACCGTGCGACCGGCTCGCCGCGTCTCAACCGTATTCTGAAGTTCGAAGGTACCAAGGTTTTTAACGCCACCGAAACGGCGGAGGATTTCTACGCTCCGACCTTCGTGCATGACGATACCAACCCGGATCCGTACGAGGGCAAGTTCGTTATCTACCAGGGCAACAACGGTGTGCTGTCGCTGGTTGCCGGCGGCAATCTGGAGATCAGCAAGACGGTGCTGGCAGCACCGGGCCTGACCGCTCCGGATAAGGCGTTCACCTTTGCCGTAAATCTGAACGGTGCGGCTACTCTTAACGACAGCTACGATTACGTGATCGTGGATGCGGCCGGCGCAGAAGTCGGCACCGGCACACTTTCGGCGGCGAACAATACGCTGTCGCTGAAGGACGGCCAAAAGGCCACCATCTTCAACCTGCCGCCGGATACGGCCTATGAGGTCACCGAGCAGGCAGAAGCCGGCTTTACCGCGCAGGCGACCGGCGCTACCGGCACGGTCCATGCCAACGAGACCGACCATGCGGCGTTTGTCAACACCTATAACGTCACGCCGGTCACCTATCCGGTGCAGGATAACCTGACGGGTAAGAAGGTGCTCAACCGCCCGGGTAACGTGTGGACGGCGGACGACGTGTTCACCTTCTATATCAATCCCTATAACAACGCACCGCTGCCGATCGGCTATGATGCCGCCGCCGGTGTGACGGTCAGCGGTCCGGACGTGGCCGGCGGCAACACCGCTACCTTTGATTTCGGCAGTATTCAGTTTACGGCCCCCGGCGTCTATCGCTACACGATCTACGAGGAAGAGCCGGAAAACCACGCGTATCTGCCGGGTATGACCTATTCCCGTGCACTCTATCGCGCGGTGATCACGGTTGTGGATAACGGCGACGGCACGCTCAGCATCGCGAATGCCGACGTGCAGAAGCTGTACACCGACGATGCCGAGGCGTTGTTCACCTACAATGCGAATAATCAGATCGTGATGAACAGCGGCGAGGAAGCGCAGGACGACGTGGTGTTCGTCAACACCTACAACGCCGCTTCGGTCACCCGTGTGCCGGTGGCGCTGAAGGAATACACCGATAACTCCGGTCAGAAGCCGCTGGTCTCGGGTATGTTTACCTTCCAGCTCAAGGCGCTGGGCTATCTGGATGACGCCGGTAATCTGGTGCCGGATATCACCAACGTTCCGATGCCGGCCGGCAGCGTGAACGGCGTGATCACCACCCACAACGAAGGCCACAACGTGCTGTTCCCGGCGGTGGAATTTACGCAGAGCGTGATTCCGGCCGGTAAGACCTCCATCACCTTCCGCTATGAGCTGAGCGAGGTTGCCGGCAACGTACACGGCATGACCTACGACACCACCACCTACACCGCCGACGTGATCGTGTCGGTCGATCCGACCAGCCACGTGCTCAACGTTGATGCGGCGTATGCAAACGTCACGCGTGTACCGGCTTTCTACAACACCTACACGCCGGATCCCGTATCCGACAGCATCGAGGGTAGCAAGCTGCTCATCGGCCGCGATATGATCGCCGGCGAGAGCTTCACCTTTACGCTGGGTGCCAATGCCGCCACGTCGCTGGCGATCCGTAACGGCGATATCATCGTTCCGTCTTCTGTTGCTACCGTGACCGGTGCGACCGACGGCAACGCCAAGGCGTTTGCGTTCGAGAACATTCAGTTCAAGAAGGCCGGCACCTACGTGTTTACCGTTATCGAGACTGCCGGCACGGCCGGTGGCCTGCAGTACGACGATACACTGTACACCGTGACCGTTGTGGTGGACGACACCAATGACGACGGTATTCTGGAGATCGTTTCGAATAGTAACGATACCCAAAAAGCGGACTTTGTCAACACCTATACCACCGAGTACACCGGTGCTTCTGTCTCGCTGAGCGGCACCAAGAACCTGACCGGCAAGTCGCTGCTGGCCGGTGAGTTCTACTTCCGCGTGGAATCTTATTATAACGGTAGCTTGACCGGTCGTCGATTTGCTACACACGCGGCCGATGCCGATGCAGATGCCAACGGCGTTTACAGCGGTGCGATCACGTTGCTGAACGAGGTCACCTACACCGCGGCCGGCACGTATGAGTACGTGTTCCGCGAGCTGATTCCGATGGATAAGGTCGGCGGCACCACCTACGACGAGAGCGTCTACCGCTACACCGTCGTGGTGGAGGACGATATGGCCGGCAACTTGTCGGTTGCATCCACCAAGCTGGAAAAGGCAAACGGCAATGCATGGGCACCGGCGACGGACGTGGTGTTCAACAACACCTACGAGCCGCAGGCGACCACCGCGGATATGTTGCTTATCCAGAAGGTGATCGAGGGCGACCGTGCCACCGCGTTGCAGGCAGGCGAATTCAGCTTTGAGATGACGTTGCAGGCGGCTGATCCGTCGGACGGCATTATCCTGCCGGCGCAGACGGTGGTGACCAACGCCGCCAACGGCGACATCATCTTCGATAAGCTCACCTTCACCAAGGCCGGCACCTATACGGTCGTTGTGAAGGAGCAGATCCCGGCGGATGCCGATAAGGCACCGGGTATCACCTATAGCACCCAGACCATCGCGGCTACCTACCGCGTGACCGATGACCGCAACGGCACCTTGACCGCTACGCTGGTCGAGTACGTCGGCGGTGAGTTCATCATCAACGAGTACGATGCGGCGCCGGGTGCGGCGACGGTGGAGATCAACAAGAACTTCACCGGCCGTGAGAACAATGCATGGCTGCCGGGCGATCAGTTCGAGTTTGAGGTCAAGCTGGATGCTGCCACCGCCGAAGCCGTGAAGAACGGCGATATCACTGTCGCGCTGGATGCCGGCAGCGAGGATACGCTGACCAAGGTTATCGACACCAAGGGCGAGGTTGCGGCGATCGACATTCAGGTCAACAAGATCGGCAGCTATCGCCTGACCGTGACCGAGAAGCACAACGGTATTGCCGGTATCACCTACGATACCCAGCCGCGTGACGTGGTCATCGTGGCGGAGGACGACAGCGCCAACGCCCAGATCGTCGTGGCGATCAACGGCCAGGCGGCCAATACGCTGCCGCTGACCTTTACCAACGTGTACAGCACGCAGGCCAGCGCGCCGGTGTCCATCACCGCGCACAAGGATGTGACCGCTTCTGCGGGCAACAGCTACACGCTGAATGCGGGCGACTTCCAGTTCACTATCGAGGGTAGCCAGGGCGCTCCGCTGCCGGCGAATACCACCGTTTCCAACGATGCCGCCGGTAACGTCGATTTCGGTTCGCTGACCTTCACTGCGGCCGGTACCTACGTGTATACCATTCGTGAGGTGCAGGGCAACGACAAGGGCATGACCTACGACGATGCGGTGTATACCGTGACGGTGGAAGTGACCGACGATCCGACGACGGCCCAACTACAGACGGTCGTGACGGTCACCGACCAAAACGGTCAGCCGGCAGAGGCTGTGTTTGAAAATGCCTACGATCCGCAGGATGCGACGGCGGCGATCTTTGGTCACAAAACGCTGGACAGCGAGCACAAGACGCTGGCGGCTGATGAGTTCGAATTTGTCATCGCTGCTGTGACGCAGGGCGCTCCGCTGCCGACGGAGACCACCGTGAAGAATGCGGCGGACGGTTCCTTCCACTTTGGCGACATCACCTTCACGCAGGTGGGCACCTATGAGTACGCGATCACCGAAAAGGATCTGGGTGCGATGGGTTACACCTACGACGCTACGACCTACGCGGTCACCGTCGTCGTGACCGACGATAACGAAGGCACGCTGACCGCCACCGTTACCGGTGTGGGCACCGATGCTAATCCAACCATTCGGTTTGTCAACGGATACGAGCCGACGCCGGTCACTGTGGACCTCGGTCTGAACGGTGAGCTGCTGAAGGATCTGGACGGCCGTGAGCTGAAGGCAGACGAATTCGAGTTTGCCGTTCTGGATGCGGCGGGCAACGAGGTTGCTTCTGCCAAAAACGATGCCAACGGACTCTTTGCCTTCGCATTGACCTTTGATAAGGCGGCTGTTTACACTTTCACCATCGTGGAAAAGGATACGGCGCTTGGCGGCGTGGCCTACGACGAGTCGGTTTACGGTCTGGAGATCACCGTTGTGGATAAGGGTGGTTATCTGGAGGCCGATAAGGTGGTCTACACGCTGGAAAACAACGAGGTCACCGGGGTGGTGTTCAACAACACCTACAAGGCGCAGGATGCCGAGATCGTTATCGAGGCGACCAAGGAACTGACCGGTCGTGATCTGGCCGAAGGCGAATTCAGCTTTGTGCTGAAGGATGAGGCCGGTAACGAGATCGAGACGGTGAAGAACGCTGCCGACGGCACGATCGCCTTTGAAAAGATCGCGATCTCCAAGGCCGGCACCTACACCTACACCGTGAGCGAAGTGACCGGTGAACTGCTGTACGTCACCTACGACAAGGCGGTGTACACGGTCAAGGTGACGGTTACCGACAATCTGGACGGTACCTTCAAGGTCGAGTACGCCTATGCTGAGGACGGCGTGGCGGCTACCGAGATCGTTTTCCAAAACAGCTATGACAAGCCCGTGCCGCCGCCTCCGGTGGCACCGGAAGCTCCGCAGACCGGCGATTATGCCAATCTGGGGCTGTGGTTTGCGCTGATGTTCGTCAGCGGCGGTATTCTCTTCACCGCGCTCCGTGGCAAGAAGAAGGCCGAAGAAAACTAAACCAAAACAAAAATCCCACCCGCGAGGGTGGGATTTTTTGTTTAATGAATAATGAAGATGCCTCTTGTAGCTACGTGTGTGGGAGGATAATTCTCTTATTCCAAACCGCCGTCGGACACAAAATCTGCCAGCAGATCGCGGGCATAGACACCGGGGGTGTAGGTGTCCACCACCGTCAGGTGGTTGGGCTTATAGGAGGAGGTATAGGTATCTACCACAACGTAGTAGGTGGCGTTCGGATCAATGCTATCTTTGATCGAGGCACCGTAATCGCCGTACGAAATGGCGTAGCGGTCGTTGTCGGTAAAGAAGAATTTAGAGGAGAGATACCGCCCTTGCACCGAGCACAGCACCAGGTCGTTATCAAAGGGGAGCAACATCTGTAGCATGCCGTAGGTGACCTCGCCGGGGTCAAGGTCGTAGGGACTGCGGACGGTGAGAAAACCGCCGCCGAGGGCGATTTTGTATTTATCGCCCCAACGCTCCATGCCGGCCTCGTAGTAGCGATCGGCCACCAACTGCATCAGCGCACGGCTGGAGCGGTAGCGGCTGTTGTATCCGAGCATACGGTTGGCATCTTCGATGTCGTCCGCGTATTGATCCAGCAGTCGGTCGACCACCGGATCATCGGCCATGTGGGTGTAGGCGCCGGAGGCGATAAATTCTGCCGCTTGTACGTCGGTGCTGTCGTTGGCAACGTTGACCGCTACCTTGGCATGGGAGATACCCTTGTTCTCGCCGCCGTTTTGCAGGTGGTAAACGCCGTGGCTATCCTGCAGTACGTAGCGTTGATGTGTGTGTCCTTCAAATACCAGGTCAACGTAGCCGTCCGAAAGCGAAGCGTCGTAGAAGGAGGCGAGCTTGCCGTTGGTGATGCTGCCGTTACCGGAGCTGCCGTAGCCGTCGTGCAGTGAATAGACGATGATGTCGGCACCCTGCTGACGCAGGCGTGTTGCCTCTGCCTTGACTAGTGCGGTCAGGTCGCTGCCGACTTTAAAGTGGATGCCTTCCACTTTATCCGGAGCGATGGAGCTGTAGCAATCGCCGATAGCGCCGATGATGCCGATCTTCGCACCGCCGCGCTCGATCATCACAGAAGCATCCGCGTAGTCCACGCGCTTGCCGGTGTCGTTATCGTAGACGTTGATGGCGAGCATGGGGAAGTTGGCGGCCTTGGCGTTGGTCTCCACCGGGTCTTCGCCCCAGTCGTATTCGTGGTTGCCAAGCGTCATGGCGGCGAAATTCAAATGATTCATCCAATCGGTGATGATGCGGCCGGCGGTCATGTTAGATTCCGGGCTACCCTGCCACATATCGCCGGAGGACAGTAGCACCGTCTGCGGATTGGTCTTGACGGCCGTTTTCAGAAAGGTGGTCAGCTCGTCCACGCCCGGCTGGTCGCCGGTATCGTCAAACTTGCCATGCAGGTCGTTGAGCGCATATAGATCCAGTATGACCACCACCGAGATACGGCAGTTGTCGCAGGTGCCGTCGTCGTCGGTATCCTTGTGGGTACAGCCGTTTTGCAGGCTGCTGCTGGTGCCGGTG
>JAFUPS010000039.1 GCA_017481085.1 Clostridia bacterium
CCCATAGCCTCGAGGACGCGCTTGGTGATCTCGGCCACCAGAGCTTTGTCGTCGTCGTGGCCGCCGCAGGTGCAGTTACCGCCGCAACCGTGGCAGGAGGCCTTGCCCTCTTTGGCATTCGGGCACAGGTTAGCCGGATGTTTGCCCGGCAGACCGAACTGGCGACGGATCTCGTACAGACGCTTGACCTGCGCATCGGACAGCTCCTTCGGACCGCCAAGCTGACGGGACAGGAACAGCAGCTGAGCATAGAACTCAACCGACTCCATCTTGTGATAAGCGTTCAGCAGGCTGTCGGAATACGCCAGCGCACCGTGGTTTTCCAGCAGCACGGCGTCGAAATACTGCAGATGCTTGGAAACCGCATCCGGGATCTCCTCGGTGGAGGGGGTGCCGTACTCGGCGATCGGCACACAACCCAGAGCGATAACCGCTTCCGGCATGATCGGCTGGGTCAGCGGAATGCCGGCAATGGCGAACGCCGTGGCATACATCGGGTGCGCGTGCACGACCGACTTAACGTCCGGACGCTCTTTGTATACACGCATGTGCATTTTGATCTCGGAGGACGGCTTGAAGCCCGGGTTGGCCTGGATGACCTTACCCTCGGCATCCACCTTGCAGATGTATTCCGGGGTCATGAAGCCCTTGGACACACCGGTCGGCGTGCACAGAAACTCGTTATCGCTGATCTTGACGGAAATGTTACCGTCGTTAGCGGCGACCATGCCTCTGTCGTAAATGCGCTTGCCGATGTCGCAAATTTGTTTTTTAATTTCGTACTCGTTTACCATGGAAAAAACTCCTTTCGTTTTATATTCCTTATAAATGGTATCACATACCAAACGAAAAGTCAACACAAATCCTCAAAAAAATCTTTGATTTTGTGGAATTTCCGTTTTACAAAAAGAAACCGCCTGCCGGCAACCCGGCAGGCGGTGTATTTGGTTGGTCTTTACCCGAATTACTTAATGACTTTGGCAAACACCAGGATAGCCAGCACAATGCCGACCAGGGCGTACAGACCGACCAGCCAGCCGAGCAGGCTGAAAATAAAGCCGATGATCGGCAGACTTGCCAGCAGGCCGATGACAAAACCACACACCACGTCGATCACAATGTAGATAAGCAGCGTGATGATGAGGTCCTTCACCTCCGTCGCGCGCCAGGAAAACGGGAAAAACTTTTTCAGAGCATCCATGTATATATCCTCCTTTCGTCTGGTTGCTTTACGCTGCCTATAGTATAATAAAAACGGCGAACGATGTCAAGCAAAGGCGAAAAACAGGGACAAAAAGCGTTGCCTTTAAGGATAAAAGGGGTATGTTAAAGAAAATACAAATAGTATAATAAAAATGAAAATATACTCAAAATCTCCGCTTTTTATGGCAGTTAAGGCAGAAAAAACAGCGCTCTTACATCTTTGCGAACGGAGAAGTGCCAGTGTGAGAGACTTTGTATCAAGGTATAAAAAAGGGGTACTATTTGGGAAATATTACCTAAAAAGCACAAGCAACGGCCCAAAAGGGAGCTGTCTGTCGCAATACCCGGGCAAGCGTGGTGGCAGCGGTAATTATGGCGAAATTCCCTTTATTTATATATACATTAACTAAATCTCACAAAAGCTATTGACGCAAAGAGGGATTTGTGTTAAACTTTTAGCGAATATGCGGTAGTATTACCTTAAGATGCTAATGCAATGTAAACACAGGAGGATACCTATGAACGCTTCGAAACGATTGCTATCGGTCATTCTGGCACTGGCGCTGTTGCTGGGCATGGTGACGATGATGACAGCCTGCAACGATACCGACGATACCGACGGCGACGGCGGTGCGGAGGGTGGCGGCTATACGGTCACCGTGAAAACGGCCGGCGGCATGCCCATGGAAGGCGTCGCGGTGTACGTGTACGCCGACGATTCGCTGAAGGACCTGAAGGAATTTAAAGAGACCGACGCTGAGGGCAAGGTCAGCTTTGATCTCGCCAAAAGCAAGAAGTACGCCATCACGGTTGACGGCGTGCCGAAGGGCTATGCGGTGGAAAAGAGCTACAAGTTCGACGGCAACACCGCCAACATCACGCTGACCTCCTCGCTCATCAAGGGCGAAAGCCTGGCCGGCGCAACGCTTGGCGTGGGCGACGTGATGTACGATTTCGAAGTCACCGATGCCAACAACAAGAAGATCGTGCTGTCCGAGATACTGAAGGAGAAGAAAGCGGTGCTTATCAACTTCTTCTTCACCACCTGCAGCCCGTGCGTGACCGAGTTCCCGTATATGCAGGAAGCATACGATAACTTTAAGGACGATATCGGCATCGTGGCGCTGGACCCGCTGGACGGCAACAACGTCCCGGCTTTCCAGAAGCAGATGGGGCTCACCTTCCCGATGGCGGCGTGCAACGCGTCGTGGTCTACCTCGTTTGGCATCACCGGCTACCCGACCTCCATTCTGGTCGACCGCTACGGTCTGATCTGCCTGGTCGAGGTGGGCGGCTTGACCAGCCTTAATCCGTTTACGCAGATGTTCGAGCATTTCACGGCAGACGATTACGAGCAGAAGCTGTTCCCGAACGGTCTGTCCGACCTCATCACCAGCGTAAAACCGACCTTTAAAATGGATGACCCGAAGGATATCGCCGCGGCCATCAATGCCGATGGTGCGCCCATCACCTACCGCGCCGAGGAAGGCGAGGATGCCGAGTACACCTGGCCGTTCATCCTCACCGAGAAGGATGGCAAGAAGTGTGTGAAGGCCTCCAACCAGGATATCGACGGTTCCTATGCCATTCTGTATGCGGACGTGGAGCTGAAGACCGGCCAGGCGATCGGCTTTGATTATCTGTGTTCCAGCGAAAAGAGTGCGGATATTCTGTACGTCATCGTGGACGGCGAGGATATTTACCAGATCTCCGGCGACGACGAAAACAAATCGTGGAAGACCTGCTATCCGTGGGTAGCTGCCAAGGACGGCAAGCACGAGGTAGCGCTGTGCTACATCAAGGATGAGTCGGATAAAGCCGGCGAGGATACCGTGTACATCCGCAACATGCGCGTGATGGATGCCTCCAAGATCACCACGGCGACCTACATTCCGCGTCTGGCGGCGACCGAGACGGACGAGGGCTACGATTACGTGACCATCGTGTATAACAATACCGACGGTTACTATCACGTAGGCGACAAGAACGGCCCGTTACTGCTGGCCGACCTCATGAACTATACCCAGTTCAACGAGGAAGAGACCGTCTACGAGATGGCGTACAACGGCGATTTCACCGTGGATGGCCATAACTACTACGACGAACTGGTGGATTACTGCAACTATGCTTCCAACTCCACCCTCAACGGTGTGTGCACCGTCAACAAGGAGTTGGCCGAGCTGCTCAAGATCGTGGACAAGATCGCCGGCTTTGACGAGGACGAAAACGAGTGGCTGAAGATCTGCAAATACTATCAGGTCTACGGCACAAAGACGCAGTTGGAAGACCCGATCAAAGGTCTCACGCCGTCCAGTGCCTACACCGCCAAGCTCGGCAAAAACGTACCTACTAACTATTTCTACTACAACCGCGTTATCATGCCGCGCGGTCTGCTGGCGGAGTTTATTCCGTCCAAATCGGGTGCTTACCGCATCACCTCTCGCAACGAATCCACGCAGGGCGTCGACGCCTGGATCTTCGATGAGAACCACAAGGAACTGCTGGTGTACGAGCAGGATGAGCGCATGTATAACGATGAGAAGAACGTCTCCATGGTGTTCTACATGGAGAAGGGCAAGAAATACTACATCGACATTGCGTTCTGGGATCTGTACGAGGTCGGCTATATCTACTACGACATTGAGTATATTGCGCCGTCGTATAAGCTGTTCCGTCTGTGCTCGCCCGGCTATTTCACCTACGACGGTGACGCTACCGGCGAAACGATGTACTATCTCATTCAGGGCGGCATCGACGTTGTGCTGAAGGACGGTAAATACTACGAAGATCTCGGCAAGGATAAGAACGGCAAGCAGTTGTACGGTAGCCTGATCTATGCCGACTTCTCCGGCATTACCTCGCTGTTCAGCAACCCGATCGCCACCGTTCCGTCGTATAACGAAAACGGCACGGCGCAGAAGGACGAAAACGGCAAGCCGGTCTACATCAAGGGTATGATCGACATGGGCGGTTTCGACTTCAGCAAGACGGAGGACGACCTGTATATCCTGGCGATCCTGGATAAGTATAACGGCGACCAGAAGAAGGCTATCGAATATCTGAAGGAGCAGTGGGGCGAGGAATACGACGGTTACGCCGCCAACTACAAGTTGGATGACGTGCTGGCCGGTAAATATCACGGTACCGGTCCGGACCTCACCGCCGAGATCAAGACCTACCTCAACCAGATGAGCACCGCTAACAACGAAACCAAGGGTTGCGTGGTCGTGACCGAGCGCTTGGCGGAAATTTTGCAGATGCTGGTTGAAAAGTATACCTTCGAAAACGTTGACTATGCATGGCTGAAGCTGTGCTACTACTACGACGATATCAGCGCCAACGGCTGATATCCGGCGAAATGAGGAACGGTTATGAATAAGAATTTTCGCAGCTTAACGTGCCTGTTGCTTTGCGTGGCACTGTGTCTGCCGATGCTGCTTTGTGCCTGCAGCGGTGGCCCGTACCGCGTGACGGTGGTGGATGCTCTTGGCAATCCGTACACCGGCGGCGTGGTGGTGCAGTTCAAGCAAAACGGTCAAACGGCCGGTATGCAGGTCATTGACGAAAACGGCGTGGCGGAAAAGGATCTCGATGGCGGCGATTATACCGTCGAGTTGAGTTTTACCGCCGATGCCGAGAACTATTACTACGACCCCACCGGCCTGGAGCTGACGGCAAGCAAAAAAGAGTTGACTGTCACGCTGGCTAAGGCGGTTGTCGGCGAGCCGGAGACGCTGGTGGTGAATAATGAGCAGGTGGAAGCGTACAACGTGGATGCTGCCTGCACCTACGTGGAGTTGACCGCCGGCAAGCGCAACTACTTCTTGTTTACTCCGACCGTGGCCGGCACCTACGAATTTTCGGTGCCGGGTTCTAACGCGGTTATCGGCTACTACGGAGCGCCGCACTACGTGCAGAGCGCTTCGGCCGCCGAGGTGGTGGATAACAAGTTTACCGTCTCGGTCAGCGCGACGATGATCGGTACCGGCGATGCCGGCACGTCTACCTTCGTGGTGGGTATTGATGCCGGTGAGAACAAGAATTGCACGCTGGCCATTCAGCGTACCGGCGATCCGAAGCGCACGCTGGAGGATGAGCCGTGGACCATTTATCAAAAGACGGTCGAGCTGAAGGAATATAAACTACCGGCCGGTGCGCAGATCAAGGAATTCGATCTTACCGCCGCCGATTACAAGCTGGTGCTGGGCACCGATGGCTTTTATCATCTCAACACGGCAGACGGTCCGCTGGTGCTGATGCGCCTCGGTAAGAAATCGCAGTATTTGGACGATTTCAAAACCATTTTGGAGCATTCCGGCGTTACCCGATATTTCTTCGATGAGAACGGCGAGTTCGTGCGCAAGGAATCCTACAGCGAATGCCTGCTGGAATATATCGAGTATATGGATGAGGACAACGGCGTGTATCCGTTGACCGAGGACCTTAAATACATTGTGCAGCAGCGTGGCGAACATTCCGGTTGGTTTGATCCGGACGAGTCGCTGTATTTGTTCAAGGACGCCGCCGGCAACAACATCGTCGGCATCAACCCGAACAATACGTGGCTGTTTATGTGTTGCTACATCAACGGCTGATAATGGGGGCAAAGCATGAATATTTTGGAAAAATTCCGTGCGCTGAAACCGCTGCATAAGGGGCTTATCATCGGTGGCGCGGCGCTGTTTGTGCTGCTGCTGGCCGGTCTGATCGTGTGGCTGTGTGTCGGCGGTGGCGAAGCGCCGGTCAGCGGTACTTACACCGTTGAGGTGAAGAACGACGCCGGCACGCCGATCGCGGATCTGGATGTGTACATCTATCGCGACAAAGCGCAAAGCGATCTGGTGGCGTTTTCCAAAACGGACGACACCGGCAAAATGACCTTTACCGCCGATAACGGCATCGGCTGTTTCGCCGTGCTCAGCGGCGTGCCGGAAGGCTACGCGGTGGAGGAATACTACGAGATCACCGGTGAGACCACCAGCATCGTGTTGGCGGCGGCGTTGCGTACCGACGTTGACCTCTCTACCACCACCTTTAAACTTGGCGACATCATGGCAGAGATGACCTTCACCGATACCGAGGGGAAGGCATACAAGCTGTCTGAGCTGCTGAAAAGCAAAAAAGCGGTGGTGCTCAACTTCTGGTACACCGGTTGTGGCCCGTGTGTGGCCGAGTTCCCCTACATGCAGCAGGCGTACGATACCTACAAGGATCGGCTGGAGCTGCTGGCGATGAATCCCACCGGCGAGACGAACGAGGCCATCGCTCAGTTCAAAGCGACACACAAGCTCACCTTCCCGATGGGTGCGTGCGATAAAAACTGGGAAAAGGCGATGCAGATCATCGGCTACCCGACCACCGTGGTAATCGACCGCACCGGCATGATCGCGTTTATGCACAGCGGCACGATGCCGGATGCGGCTACGTTTGAGACGATCTTCGCTTACTACACCGCGGACGATTACGTGCAGAAGACCGCCACCAGCGCGGATGAGCTGGCCGAGGACGTTGAGCCTAACGGCACCAAAGAGCATCCGTATGAGATCGGCGGTACGCTGCAGTTCGATGCGGCGGTCATGGCCGGCAGCGAAGTGTATTACAACGTATACAAGGTCGGCGGCACTACGTTGAAGATCCATAACGCTCACGCGTACGTGATCTATAACGGCAAGACCTACCGAGCCGAAGGCGACATCGTTTCGGTGCCGGTCGAAACCGAGGACGTGACCATCCCGGTCAATCTGGTCATCGGCAACAGCGGCGAGGTGGACGTCACCTATCGTGTGACCTTTGAATACGACGGCGGCACGCAGGCCAAGCCGTTTACGCTGTCGGCCGGCGAGCTGACCACCGATATTGCGGCAGGCAACGATCAGGGCGTTGTGTACCTCTACACCGCCACCCAATCGGGTACGCTGACCGTCAAGGTCAACAGCGTCACCAAGGGCGTGAATTACGACGTTGCGCTGTATAACCTCAACACCTACGCCATGCGTACGCTGGAGGAGGATGGCAGCAACAACACCGTGTCGGTCGTGGTCAACAAGGGCGATCAGGTGCAGATGACCGTCAGCACGTTGCCCAATGAGGAAAACGAATATCCGGCTGCCACGGTCAAGAGCACCGTGTCGTTCAAGGCCGGCGCCGGCACGACGGATACGGTGCAGCAAAACATCAGCTATTCCGTCACTGTGAAGGATAATAACGGCAAGCCTGTTTCGGGCGTGAAGTTCAGCTTTGCGGTCAACGGTAAAAAGGCTTCCGCTACCACCAATGCGTCCGGTAAAGCGACGGTGTCGCTGCCGGCAGGCGAATGCGTGGCTACCATGACCGTACCGTCCGGTTATATCGCCTCAGCCACCGAGGTGACGCTGTCGGCCAATAAAAAAGACGGCACCATCACGCTGGAAAAAGAAGCGGTGATCCCGGGCCCCGGCACTACTCCCACGGATTATACGGTCAAGCTGACCGATGCGAGCGGCAAGGCGGTCACCGGTGTGACGGTGCAGTTCTATAATAATGGCACAAAATACGGCGAGAAAAAGGTGGATGCCACCGGCACGGTAAAGCTCACCCTGAAAGATGCCACCTATTCGATCAAGCTGACCGGTACGTCGATGAAATACGACGAAAGCGCCGCTAAGGTGACGGCGACCAATACCTCGCTGGTGCTGCTGCTCACCGATAAGAGTGTGACAGGCACCACCGCGCAGAATTCGACCAAGATCGAAAAAGCGTCGTTGTCGGCAGGGGCTACGTATGTCGTCCTCACACCGGGCAAGACGAATTACTTCTGCTTCTCGCCGTCCGAGTCGGGCTTGTATTTGTTCACGGCAACCAATAGCAGTGCAAAGGTTGGGTATCACGGTATGCCGCATTTCGTGCAGCCGGCCTACACCGACGAAAGTGAGGACTTTAAGCCGGATAGCGAAAGCAACGCTTTTTCGTTGAACATCCGTGCGTCACAGATCGGCGGCTCCTACGTTATCGGTATTGCGGCTCCCACCAACGTCAGCGCCACAGTGTTGCGTGTTACGCGCGTGGGCGACGCCGGCACCAGCATTGCCGATCAGCCGTGGGTGGATTATAAAGGCACAACGAAGGTCAAGCCGTTTACTTATAAGGGCGGCGCGCTGACCAACTTTGATATCAAGGCGACCACCAACACCTATAAACTGGTGTTGGGAACGGATGGCTATTATCACCTCGGCAAGGCAACCGGTCCGTTGGTATATATGCGTCTTGGTGCGGATGCACCGTACGCCTCCATGGCAGCGTTGCTCGGTTTGGACGGCGGCAGCGCCGGTAGCAATTTCGGTTCTTACCAGTATGGTAGTGGCAGCCTTGTCAAGGAAAGCTACAACGTGCTGCTCGGGGAATACGTGGCCAACATGGATCAGGCAAACGGTATTTACCCGCTGACGCCCGATCTCGCGTATATGATGCAGCAGGGCGGAAAACACCGCGGCTGGTGGGATATCTCCGCTGGTGACTATTTGTTCACCGATGACGATTTCGAGCCGATCCCCGGCATTAATAACGAGATCGCCTGGATGTTCGCTCTGTGCTACGAGAAGTAAGAAAAACGCAAAAACATATGGTTACCGTAGGGCAGGGGCAAGCCCCTGCCGCCCTCCTTGTGAAGAGGAGGACAATATAGCGATCCGATACCCACTCCATTAAAGGAGGTGTAAACACTTGAAGAAGCTACTGATTCTTTTGCTGGCGCTGTGTATGCTGCTCTGCTTTGCGGCCTGCGGCGAGACTGCCGACGGCGATACCGACGGCACGACCACCACGACCAGCACCTCCGCTTCTACCACGACCACCACGCAGGATAGCAGCAAGATCACCTACACCGTGACCGTCGTCAACGAACAGAACGAGCCGATTGCCGGTGCGATGGTGCAGTTATGCGATAACGATAACTGCTTCCCGTCGGTTGCCGATGCGAATGGCGTGGCGACCTTCTCGCTGGAAGAAGCGACCTACAAGGTATCCTTCCTTACCGCCCCCGAGGGTTACGCGGTCGAGGAGGCGTACTACTTCGAAGGCAGCTCCACCGAGCTGACCATCACCCTGAAGGCGGCGTAAAGCTGCCACCCCAATTTTGTCCGAAAAGCAGAAAATGCTGAGGAATATATTAAAAGGAGGAATCCCCATGAAAAAAATCTTAGCAATGGCTATGGTGCTGGTGTTGGCGTTCTCGCTGTGCACGATCTCCGTAGCCGCAGAAGCCGATGGTTCGGCGGAAAATCCGTGGGAGGTCAACACCCCCATGCAGATGCCGTGGACTGTGACGGTTGCTGCCGGCGATACCCAGTGGTACGCTTTTAACTCCAATTTCTTTGATGGCATGACCTTCCAGGCCGACTACGGTCTGAGCGAGATCGTTGTCGACGGCATGTCGAGCTACCCGAGCCCGGCGCTGCAGGGCGGCATCGAGTTCAGCCTGACTGCTACGTCGCTGAATCCGATCTTGGTTGGGTTCGTCAACAACGGTGAGGAAGAAGTGACTGTCAACCTGTCTGAAGCAGTTGCAGAAGTGTTTGGTACGCAGGAGCTGCCGGTCGAGCTGTATGAGGGTGATAACACCGTTATTCTGAACGAGGATGCTCTCAATCAGACGATGGGCCTGTTCTACACGTCCTTCTATCCGACGTTCACGGCTGAGTTCACCTTCACCGTGACCAACATTCTCGAGGGTGCAACGGATATCGGCTTTGAGAATCTGTACGTCGTGAACGCGATGGATGATTCGCTCATTGCTTCCGGCAACGACGCGGACGGCGACGGTATCGTTACCGTGGTTACCGAGCTGGAAAGCTATTCTCCGATCTTTGTTGTGGTCGAGTATCCGTTCTTCCCGCTGCCGGAGCTGAACATCAACATTGCCGGTCCGGTGGAAGGCTCTGCGGAGCGTCCGATCGAAGCTTATGGCGAGTGGGGCATCGAAGCTCCGTTCACCGTTCCGGCCGGCGAATCCCTGTATGTCAACCTGTGCTACCTGGACGGCGTTACCCTGTATGCGGAAGGCGACGTGGAAGTGAAGATCGGTGAGGAAGTTGTTGGCGAAGACGGCATCGTGCTGGAAGGCGAAATTGTTTCGGCTGTTCTGGTGAACAACGGCGCCGAGGATGCTGACGTTCAGTTGTCTGTTGTGTATCCGGAAGGCACCGAGCAGAATCCGATGGATGTTTGGCTGGGCGATACGGAAGTCGAGCTCGAGGAAGGCGAAGGCTATGCTTACTTTGAGTTTACCGCCAACGTGGATGGCACCCTGACCATCACCCCGGCGGACTCCACGCTGCTGGGCAACATCCGTCTGGAGAACACCTCCACCGACGATTACGAGAAGAAGTATGCCGAAATGAGCCCGTGGGGCTTCGACGAGGACTTCAACTATGTGCAGACTCTTGGTACCGAAGTCTCGATGGAAGTGTCTGAGGGCGATGTGATCTACATTACCGTTGAAAACGCCAGAGACGAGAACGACGAGTTCTCGACTGCGCTGAGCACCTCCATCAACGTGGATCTGCCGCAGCCGGAAGGCTCCATCTACAACCCGGGTGTTGCGGTTGACGGCGACAACGCCCTCTCCGTGCCGGCCGGTTCTAACGCGGAAGGCTACTACATGCTGTACACCGCTACGGCTGACGGCAAGCTGACTGTCACCTTCGGCACGCTCGACAAGCTGGACGGTATCGCCATCGCCGACTACGAGATGAATAATAGCGTCGAGCAGGTTGGCACTGAGATCACCGACGGCGTGCTGACGATGGATGTCAAGAAGGGCGAGAAGTATTGGATCGCTCTGCTGCCGGCTTCTGCCGATGCGCTCGATACCACCGTTGATGTCGACCTCGAAGTTCCGGCTGCCGACGACGACAAAGATGACGACAAGAAGGAAGAAGACAAGACCGAAGATAAGCCGGCTTCCCCGGTTACCGGTCCGATCACCGGCGCCGGCATCGCTCTGGTCGTGGCGGCTGCCTCCGGTGCGTACGTGTTCCTGAACAAGAAGCGCTAAGCCGATTGTAACGGAATCGTATAACCCCAACTAAAAAAATCCCCGCACTCCGGTGCGGGGATTTTTCCTTTTAAGGGGGTAGATAATGGGAAATCGCGCCATTCTGCGTAGGGAGCGAGGCCCTCCTCGCTCCGTCAGCGAAGCGCAAAAGCCTTCTCCTTGAGGAGAAGGTGTCACCGCAGGTGACGAATGAGGTGGGTGATCCTGAAATGCACCGCCACAAACAAAGAACCCCACACCGAAGTGCGGGGTTTCATTGTTTTATTCCACAGCGGCCTTTAAATCTTCGTAGGTCACCGAGCTGAAGAACACGTCGGTAATCACACCGCGTTCGTCCAGTACGATGGTGTAGGGGTATGTTCCGCGACCACCCAACGTGGTGTAATAGCCGTTCTCCACCGTGCTGCCCTCGGGGATGTAATCGTTGGCAAACACAATGTTCGATGTGGGGTAGTATTTGGCAATATACGCCGGAGCGGTGGCGGTAGCCATGCCGTGCACGGCAACCACCGTCACGCTGTCTTTATATTCGGTAGCAATGCGGTCGAAATAGGGGAGCTCGTTGACGCACGGCGTGCACCACGTGCCCCAGAAATTGATGACCGTGATCTTGCCGGTCTTCGTCGGGTCAATGGTTTCGCCGGTCACGCCGTCGCCGGTTACGATATCCAGCGTATAGCCGTAGCACAGATCGCCGACCTCGTTGCCGCGTTCGGCATCGGTCACGCCGGGCGGCGTGTGCGGTGCGGAATCCTCCACCCAGTAGTAGGTCACCGTGCCGATCAGCACCGCCAGCATCACCACCGCCGCCACCG
>JAFUPS010000040.1 GCA_017481085.1 Clostridia bacterium
GAGCAGTATACCGAGATTTTACGGCGGCGGCTTTCTCCCTATCGCTTTGCACATTCGCTGGCAGTGGCACGGGAGGCAAAAGCGCTGGCGGCATACTGGGGTGCCGACACCGACAAAGCGTATACCGCCGGTCTGCTGCACGATATTTTGAAGGATGCTTCGCGCGAGGAGCAACAGCAGATCGCCGCCAGCTTCGGCGTGGAATTCGACGAGGTGGAGCAGACTGCTCCCAAGCTGTGGCACGCACGGCTAGCCCCCGTCTTTTTAGAGCACATCCTCGGCATCACCGACCGTGATATTCTGGGCGCGGTGCGGTATCACACCACCGCCAAGGCCGGTATGACGTTGCTGGAAACCATCGTGTTTTTAGCGGATTTCACCGCCGAAGGCCGCGATTATCCCGACGTGGAGGTCATGCGCCGGCTGGTGTACAGCTCGCTGGATGATGCGCTGGATTATTCACTTTCGTATACCGTCAACGACCTGACCGCCAAAGGGCAGCGCGTCCACCCGGACACTGCCGCCGCCCTCGCCGAGGTCAGACAGAGGAAAGGAGCCGATACACATGGCTGACAACAAAAAACCTTCTTCCGACAAGCGCGTATCGCTGTCCTCGCGGGTATCCAAAACCCCTGCGAAGCATCCGGCCGCTAAGACCGCACCGGCCAAGCGCGGCAGCAACGGCGGCTCGGTCAATCTGACGCAGCACACCGCCAAAAAAGCCGCGGCACATCAGGCCAAGAGCAAAAAACCGGTCGGTAAGATCATCATGTGGTCGCTGATGACCGTCTTTCTGGCGCTGTGCGTGGTGCTGTTTATCGTCGTGTATCCGTTGCTGAAGGATATGTTTGGCAGCGGCGATCCGAACGCCGTCCACGTTCCGGATGAGGACGTGATCGGCTTTACGCAAACACCGTCAGACATCAGCGACAAGGTGAGCTATTATCTGGTCGGTCTGTTCGGCGAAGATCTCACCACACAGATGGAATCGCTGGCGCTGGTATGCTATGACAAGGATGCCGGCAAGGTAAACATCATGGAAGTGCCGACCGATACCATCCTGAGCAACAACGACGGCCACTGGGCGGTGCGGAAAATCGGCAACGTGTGGAGCAACCCGAAATCCATAACCTGGTGCGACAACTGCAAAAAGCAGGTGTTTGCCCCCGAGATCGGTGACAATACGCACTCGGTATGCGGCTCGGTGCTGACCGCCAAGGAAGGCAGCGCCCCCACCAATCTCATCGAAGCCTTCAACTACGAATACAGCATGCCCATCGACAACTACTACCTGTTCCAGCAAGGTAGTCTCAAAGAAACGGTCGAATTCCTGGGTGGGCTGGACATCAAACTGGAAAAGAGCATCACGCTGGGCACCGGCGATGACAAAAAGCATTTTGAAGCCGGCGTGCAGACGCTCGGCGGCGCGCAGGTCGTGGAATACATGACCTGTGACAAGACCGGTGTAGCCGATAAGGTCAACCATCAAATCGCGCGGCGACAGGTATGGGTGGCGCTGTTCCAGCGTTTGGCGGCATTGGATGCGGATACCATGTATAAAGAAGTGTTGTATCCGGTGATGAACTGGGATAACCCCATCAAGATGCACCGTCTGTCGGATTATATGGAGACCGATACCAAGGAGCTGTGCCAGCTAATTGCTGAGCTCGGCAAGCTGCCGAAGGAGAATTTCACCTTCTATATGATGCCGGGCGAAGCGGCCAAATCGGGCGGTGTGAGCTATTACACCGGCCATAAATCGGAGGTTGCCGCACTGCTGCAGCAGGCATTCAACCCCTATGGCGATCCGCTGACCGAGGCAAACCTGACCATGGAAGAGATCACCAAAACCAAAAACGGCGACAGCAAGCAACAGACTTTTGCCCAGTTGACGGTCGAGCAGACCGGCATCATCGCCAACGATTGAAAGGATAACGCATGAACAGTTTGGAGCTGTGCGAGCGTGTCGTGCGCTCGCTGGATAAACACAAGGCCGGTAACATTTCCGCCATCGGCGTAAGCGACCTGACCATCGTCACCGATTATTTTGTGGTGGCTGGTGGCACCAGCGCCAATCACGTCCGCAGCCTGGCGGATTATCTGGAGGATGAGCTGGCAGCCGAGGGCGTGATCACGCTCCGCACCGAGGGCTACAACGAAGCCAAATGGGTGCTGCTGGATTTCGGCGGTGTGGTGGTACACCTGTTCCAGCCGGAGACACGCGAGTATTATGACCTCGAGCGCTTGTGGAAGGACGGTCAGCAGGTGGATATCCTCCCCTGGACAACCGAAGACTGACAAAAAATCCCGGTTTTTCTAACCGGGATTTTTTTATGCGTCCTTCCGGGCGGCATCCACTTTACCATAGGAAGCGAGGCTCTCCTCGCTCCGTCATTCCGGACGCTAGCAAAGATCCGTTCTTCCAAAGACGGATCGCCACGTACAAAATGCACAATTATCCCCTTGACAAACGGCGGTCGCGCTTATATAATATTAAGGTATGAAAACGCTGCGACAAGGAGTAGTAGCAGGCCCTATGCGTGCAGAGAGCCGTCGGTTGGTGCAAGACGGACGCGGAAATCCTGTGAACTGACCTTTGAGCGGTCACCCGAACGGCATTGGCACAGTAGGCGTGAACGGTACTCCACCGTTATCGGAGCTTGAGCGGTCTGCGTCACGCGCAGGCAACCGGAAGTGGTACCGCGGAGGTTTCGTCCTTCGTCTTCCTTTTATTGGAGGACGAAGGCATTTTTATTTTTGAAGGAGTGTTACAGTATGTCGCGTTACAATCATCGCGAGATCGAGAAGAAGTGGCAAGGTATTTGGGACGACGTTCAACCGTTTGCCGCTTCGGACGATTATTCCAAGCCGAAATTCTACCCGTTGGTCGAGTTCCCCTACCCGTCCGGGCAGGGTCTGCACGTCGGCCATCCGCGTCCGTACACCGCTATGGACGTGGTGGCGCGTAAGCGCCGCATGCAGGGCTATAACGTGCTGTTCCCCATGGGCTGGGACGCGTTTGGTCTGCCGACCGAAAACTATGCTATCAAGACGCATACCCATCCGGCCGAGGTGACCGAGAAAAACGTGGCACGGTTTAAGAGCCAGCTTAAGAGCCTGGGTCTGTCGTTTGACTGGAACCGCGAGATCAACACCACCGACCCGGATTACTACAAATGGACGCAGTGGATCTTCCTGCAGCTATTCAAGCAAGGCCTGGCTTATAAGAAAGAAACCAACGTCAACTGGTGCACCGGCTGTAAGTGCGTGC